>JBDTIP010000177.1:0-2992 GCA_039936295.1 Gemmatimonadaceae bacterium | reverse complement strand
ATCGTGTATGGGAACTCCTCGAATGGCGGCAGCACCGCGTGCAGTGCGCGCTCGGCGAGGTTGCCGTGACCGATCTCGCGTCGGCTTGTGCCGCGAATCGGACGAACCTCGCCAGTCGAGAAGGGCGGGAAGTTGTAGTGCAGCATGAACGACTTGGTCGTCTCGCCAGCATCGTCGATGGAGTCGAGTCGCTGCACGTCATTCGCAGTGCCCAGCGTCACAGCGACGAGCGCCTGTGTCTGGCCACGTGTGAACAACGCGGATCCGTGTGCGCGCGGCAGGACGTGAGTGTCGATGCTGATTGGACGAACTTCGGTTGTGGTACGTCCGTCGACGCGATGCTTGGTGTCGAGCACTTGCAAGCGAAGAGCGTTGTATTCGAGATCACCAACTAGATGCGCGATGTCTTTCGGATTGTCGGGGAAGTCCGCGAGCAAATCTGCAACTGCTGCCTTCTTGACGGCCTCAACCGCTTGAATGCGCGTGTGCTTGTCGGCCTGATTGATCGCCGCGGCGATCTTGCCCTGTGCCAGCTTGTCGACTGCAGCTGACAGTCCTTTCGGGAGCTCTGTCTTGGTCCAGGTCATCTTGGGCTGCCTGATGCCGGCGAGCAGCTCTTCCTGCATCGCGACGAGCTCCTTGATGCCCTTGTGTCCGATGGTCAGCGCGCCGAGGATGTCGTCTTCACCAACCTCGATGGCGCCGCCCTCGACCATTACGATCGAGTCTTGCGAGCCGGCAACGACGATGTCCATCTCGCTGTGCTGCAGCTGCAGGAATGTGGGGTTGAGCACCCACTTGCCCTGCACGCGTCCGACGCGAACAGCGGCGATGGGCCCCATGAATGGAATCTTGGAGGCATTGATCGCGAACGAAGTCGCGAGCAGAGCGAGGACGTCGGCGTCGTTTTCCTGATCTGCGGAGATCACGGAGACGAAGACCTGTGTCTCGTTCTTGAAGCCTTCCGGGAACAGCGGCCGGATGGATCGGTCGATGATTCGCGCCGAGATAATCTCACTGTCGTGCGGCCGTCCCTCGCGCTTTATGAAGCCGCCTGGAATCTTGCCCGCAGCGTAAGCCTTGTCGCGGTATTCGACGGTAAGCGGGAAGAATGGGAGCGTGCTCTCATTGTCGCTCACTGTCACTGCGACGAGTACCATGGTATCGCCGAACTGCACAAGCGCGGATCCAGCTGCCTGCTTCGCCATGCGTCCCGTTTCGATGCTCAGGGTGCGGCCGGCGAATTGTCGCTCAATACGTTTCATCATCTCTCAGATTTTCTCTCTGGAACACGAAACGCGCGCATGATGGATGACCAGGATGTCATCCTCACGACGCGCGTTTTTCCGTTCAACTTTCGTGTTAGTAACGGAGCCCGAGCTCGGCGATGAGCTGGCGATACCCCTCGACTTCGGTCCGCTTCATGTAGTCGAGAAGCCGGCGACGGCGGCCAACCATCTTCAACAACCCGCGTCGGCTGTGATGATCCTTCTTGTGGGTTTTGAAGTGGTCGTTCAGGTAGTTGATCCGGTCGGTGAGGACGGCCACCTGGACGCGCGATGAGCCAGTGTCAGCTTCGTTCGCGCGGTACTTCTCGATTGTCGGAGTCTTGTCGAAAGCCATGTAACAGGGTGTGCGTGTCGCGCTATCTGCGCGTCGGGTATTCTATTTCTCGGTAAGCCTTTAAAACTAAAGCATTCGGTGCGGCTGCGGTACCCCTTGAGATGTCCAGTCCTTCAGCCTGAATGACCGCCAACCACTCCGAATATCAGCCGCTTGATGTCGTTGAACGTCACCATCACGAAAATGGTGATGATCACGGCGAGGCCAATCCGGGCGACGTTTTCACGAGCCCGGTCGCTCAGCGGATTATCCCTGGTCGCCTCGACAAGTTGAACCGCAATCTGACCGCCGTCCAGAATCGGGATAGGTAGCAGATTGAACACTGCCAGGTTCACGCTCAGCAGCGAGATGAGCCAGAACAGCATCGATGCTCCCTGCCTCGCAGCCTGCACCGAAGCCTGGGCGATGAGCACAGGGCCGCCGAGGTCGCTGACGGGTGTCTCACGCGTCGCGATCTTCTGTAGCGACGTGAACACGAGCATGGTCATGTCGAGTGTCGCCTTGCTGCCATCGACCACGGCTCGGCCCAGCGGAACCGTTGCGTTGCTCGCGGCCGTGCCTACGCCGATCTTCCCTTCGCGGATCACCGTTCCGGTACTCGGATCGGTAGCCGTATCAGACACGGGCGTAACGGTGAGCGTCAGCGGAGTGCTGCCGCGGAGGACGCCGACCCTGATAGGCGTGCCGCTGGAGCGCTTCACAATTGCGACGAATTCTTCCCAGCCAGCTATGTGGGCGCCATTCACAGAAAGCACGCTATCGCCCTTTTCAAATCCGGCCGCAGCGGCCGGATTGCCGGCGATGACCTGGCTTAACCTGCTTGTGAATACGTGCTCGTAAGTCTTTACCAATGTTACGTTTATCGCCCATCCGAGTATCAGATTCATCGTGACGCCGGCGAGCATGATGACCAGACGGGCGCCTAACGACTTGGATTCGAACCAACGGTTCGCTGGAACCGGCTTGGAGCCAAACGGAATCAGGTCATTCGGGTCCAGAGCATCGCCATCGGCCGACAGCGGGTGATCCGCGGTGGCGTCCACGAGCGGTTTTGCATGCCCATCAACCTGGCCGTCGCTGGCGCTCTCATATCTCTCCGCACCGCCTTCGAGGAAGGCGGCCGTCTCATCCAGCCGCGACGCCATGCGCACGTAGCCGCCGATTGGAAGTATCCCGATCCGGTACTCGGTCTCACCGATGCGCTTCTTCACGATCGCCGGACCAAAACCAAGCGAGAAGCGTGGCGCGTAGACACCGAACGCCTTGGCGGCGATAAAATGGCCAAGCTCGTGAACGAAGACCACGAGCCCGAGTACGAAAACAGGGGCGAGCCAGATCAGCATGAGGCAGGATTGGGGATGTGCGATTC
>JBDTIP010000176.1:0-15063 GCA_039936295.1 Gemmatimonadaceae bacterium | reverse complement strand
GAACCATCTTTTCGGTGGTGCGAAAGATCACGCGCGGCAATCGCGGCGAGATGGAAGACATGCTTCAACCCGGGCGGCGGCAGGTCGCCGCGGGTTATGTGATCTACGGATCGAGCACGATGATGGTGTACACGACTGGTCAGGGCGTGCACGGTTTTACGCTGGACCCGCAAATCGGGGAGTTTCTCCTTTCGCATCCTAATATCCGAATTCCAGATCGTGGCCGTTATCTCTCCGTCAACGACTCGTACGAACAGGTTTGGGATGAGGATGTACGCGCGCTGATGCGCCGATATCGCGGACTGGACGGCGTGCGCGACCCGATGAGCGTTCGTTACGTCGGCTCGCTCGTAGCCGACTTCCATCGCAACTTGCTGGGCGGCGGCCTCTTCGCCTATCCTGCTAACGAGAAGAATCCGCGCGGCAAGCTTCGCCTCATGTACGAAGCCAATCCGCTCGCGTTCATAGTCGAGCAGGCGGGTGGACTAGCCAGCAACGGACTCTCGCGCATCCTGGACATCGAACCAACCGAGCTGCACCAGCGCACTCCGCTCTTCATCGGGAGCAAGAGCGATGTAATGATGGCAGATCGCATGTTGTCGCGCCCAGTTCTTGCCGAGCAGGCGTAGACAGATCCTGCGGCGTTGCGATGTTCGTGAGTAGACGCTTGTGAGTGGCAATGAAGCCGTCCCGCAGCATGAAACAAGTTCCGGAATACCGGTCGAGATAGTTTACGGGCCGCAGGATGCGGCCATTGACTACAGTGCGGACCTCGGTGATCCGGGTCAGTTTCCGTTCACACGCGGTGTGCAGGCGAGCATGTACCGCGGCCGCCTGTGGACGATGCGACAGTACGCAGGCTTCGGGACCGCTGAAGAGACAAACGCGCGGTTCCGGCTCTTGCTCGAGCGTGGCCAGACGGGACTCTCGGTTGCCTTCGATTTGCCGACGCAGATGGGGATCGACTCTGATTCTCCGCGCGCGCTTGGTGAGGTTGGTCGCGCCGGTGTGGCGATCGATACGGTCGAGGACATGCACTCGCTTCTGGCCGATCTCCCGCTCGAGACGGTGTCGACGTCGATGACGATCAATGCGACAGCATCGACACTTCTGGCGATGTACATCGTGGTTGCCGAAGAGCGGGGGATCGCACGCTCGGTGCTGAGCGGTACGATCCAGAACGATCTCCTCAAGGAATACATCGCACGCGGCACGTACATCTATCCGCCAGCGCCGAGCCTGGATCTAATCGCCGAGATCTTTCGCTTTTGCGCTGATGAAGTGCCGCGGTGGAATCCAATATCGATTTCGGGCTATCATATCCGCGAGGCCGGTGCGACGGCAGTGCAGGAGCTGGCTTTCACATTCGCCAACGCGATCGAGTACGTGAAGCGAGCGATGGCCGCCGGGCTTGCAGTCGACGCTTTTGCTCCGAGGCTGTCTTTTTTCTTTGCATCGCACAACGACCTATTCGAGGAAGTTGCAAAGTTTCGCGCGGCACGCAGGATGTACGCGCGAATCATGCGGGATCGGTTCGGTGCCAACGATGCAAGTTGCCGGATGCGGTTCCACACGCAGACCGGTGGCGTAACGCTCATGGCCCAGCAGCCGCTCAATAACGTCGTGCGCGTCACCGTACAGGCGCTCGCAGCGACGCTCGGCGGCACTCAGTCACTGCACACCAACGGCTACGACGAGGCGCTTGCCCTGCCTACCGCGGAAGCCGCGACGCTCGCACTGCGGACGCAGCAGGTAATCGCGTATGAGTCGGGGATCACCAATACCGTCGATCCGCTCGCCGGCAGTTATTACGTGGAGTCGCTCACGGACCAGCTCGAGGATCGCGCAATGGATTTGATCTCGCGCATAGACGAGATCGGCGGTGCTGAGCGCGCGGTGGCGGCGGGGTTCTTCCAGGAAGAGATCGCACGAAGTGCGTACGAGTTTCAGCTTCGCGTTGAAGCGGGAGCAACGGTCATCGTTGGCGTCAACAAGTTCGCCGACGGAGCACCGCCTCCGGTCATACCGTCGCCCGATTACTCGGCGCTGGAAAAGGAGCAGGTCTTGAAGCTCGCAGCAGTCAAACGCCGCCGGGATCAGGCGCTTGTCGCCGTGAAATTGGCAGCGCTGAAGGACGGCGCGGCACGGTCGGGGTCGCCCAGCGCTCCGCGCCTGATGCCACTGATCGTCGACGCCGTTCGGGCCCGCGCGAGCGTTGGAGAAATCTCAGATACGCTGGCAGCCTGTTGGGGAGTTTACAACCCGGCACTGTGATACACCGTGTCGCCGTTGAGGTCGAGCTGCCCAGCTCGTACATTGAACGATCGCACCAACCCCTCCAAAGTGCCTACGTACGAGTTCACGTGTCCCGAGGGACATGACTTTGACAAATTCTACCGGTCCATGGCGTCGGCTCCAACCGTCGTCCCATGCCCGGTATGCGGCAAGCCGGCCGATCGCAAGGTTTCGGGCGGAGCCGGCCTCGTTTTTCACGGATCGGGATTCTATATCACCGACTATGGCAAGGATGGGAAGAAGGATCAGAAGCAGCCGCGGCGTGGTTCGGACTCGGCAAAGGACTCAGCTGGTGAGTCCCGCTCTGGCGAATCAGCCGGCGACGCTTCCGCGAGCACCGAAGCGAAGTCGAGCGATACTTCAACCGGCTCGTCCGGTGGCACCGGCGCCAATGATTCGAAAGCTTCCGACAGTTCCGCCAAGGCGTCAGAACCGGCGCAGAAATCAAATCCGGCACCGAAGTCCGTTCCGGCGCCAAAGGCAGCCGAGTGAATTTCCAGGATCGTATTCGCGCCGCGCTCGTTCAGGCGGCGTCGGATATTGGTGCGCCGGCTGATGTCGTTCCACTGCTGGAGCGCCCTCGCGATCCGCAGCTCGCCGATTGGGCGAGCAACATCGCCATGGTCCTCGCGCGCCCGCTCGGCCGCAAGCCCATCGAAATCGCGACCGAAATTCGCGATCGGCTCAATCTCTCCGACGCGGGTGTCGATCGAGTCGAGATTGCCGGACCAGGCTTCCTGAATTTTCGGCTCGACGCTGCGGCAGTAGCCGCGACGGTGCGCGACATCGTGGCTGCGAATGCGATGTATGGCCGCGGGGACGAAGGCGGAGCCTCACCAGTCGTAGTGGAGTTTGTTTCCGCGAACCCGACCGGTCCGCTGCATGTCGGTCACGGCCGTCAGGCCGCGCTCGGCGATGCCATATCGTCGTTGCTCGAGTGGACAGGCTGGCGTGTGTCACGCGAGTTCTACTACAATGACGCCGGCGTACAGATTGACAACCTGGAGCTCAGCGTTCGCGCGCACATTGCGGCGCCGCAGGGTGGCGCCGTCATTCCAGAAGGCGGCTACCACGGTGAGTACGTGCGTGACATTGCCGTGCGCTATGACGGTGCAACGAGTGAAGGCGTGCGCGAGTTCGCGGTCCGCGCGCTTCGCGCCGAGCAGGACCTCGACATGCAAGCGTTCGGCGTCAAGTTCGATACCTATTATCTGGAGTCGAGCCTTTACACCGATGGCAAGGTCGCGGACGCCGTAAATCGTCTTGTCGCCAACGGTCAGACGTACGAAAGCGATGGCGCGCTCTGGCTGCGCACTACGGCGTACGGCGACGACAAGGATCGCGTCATGCGCAAGCGCGACGGGACGTACACATATTTCGTCCCCGATGTCGCGTACCACCTTGCCAAGTGGCAACGCGGATTCACGCGCGCTATTAATGTACAGGGCGCGGACCATCACGGCACGACAACGCGCGTCCGTGCTGGACTACGCGCGCTCGACGCCGGAATCCCGGAAGCATTTCCGGAATATGTACTGCATCAGATGGTGACAGTCGTCAAGGAAAGCGAGGAGGTAAAGATCTCCAAGCGCGCTGGCAGTTATGTCACGGTTCGCGACCTGATCGACTGGGTCGGACGTGATGCAGTGCGATTCTTCTTCATGATGCGCAAGGGCGACAGCCCGCTCATCTTCGACGTTGATCTCGCACGAAGCCAGTCCGAGGAGAACCCGGTTTACTATCTACAGATGGCGCACGCGCGCATGAGCGGAATATTCCGCGTTGGCGAGATCGATGCGTCGCTGCTGGACATCTCGTCAATCGATCTGTCGGTCCTCACGCAGCCGGAAGAGCAGGCGCTCATCAAGCAACTCCTCGATTTTCCTGCTGAGGTAAGCGCTGCGGCCGCGGCGTTGGAGCCGCACCGGATTACCGGTTATGCACTCGAAACGGCCCGACTCGCGCATCTCTGGTATCACAAGCACCACGTTCTCGGCGAGCCCCAGCCCATCATGTCTGCACGCCTAGCGCTCGCCCGCGCCACCCAGATCGGAATTCGCAACGTTCTGCACCTGCTAGGTCTCTCCGCGCCTGACCGCATGTGATCGCCCTGTCGCATTCTTCAACTTCAAATCAACTCTGATGTCCGTCCTGGTCGTCGGTTCTGTAGCGCTGGACTCTGTCGAAACACCGTTTGGAAAGGCCGACGATGTGTTAGGCGGCTCCGCAACATTCTTCGCCGCGTCGGCAAGCCACCTCACCAAGGTTCAGGTAGTGGGCGTTGTCGGCAACGATTACCCGATGGACAAGCTTCGTGAACTCGAGAAGCGCGGCGTCGATCTTGGCGGAATAGAGCAGGCGGATGGCAGCTCCTTCCGTTGGCGTGGTCGATACCGGCACGATCTCAATTCGGCCGAGACGCTCGAGACGCACCTCGGTGTATTCTCACACTTCGAACCGAAAATTCCAGCGCGGTTTGCGAAACCGGATTTCCTCTTTCTCGCGAACATCGATCCGCGTCTGCAGCTCGCAGTCCTGAAACAGGTGCAGCGTCCCAAGCTAGTCGCGTCGGATACGATGAATTTCTGGATTGAGAGCCGGCGTCCGGAGCTCGTGGAGCTGCTCGGGCATGTCGATCTCCTCACGATCAACGACGCCGAAGCGAGGCAGCTCACTGAGCAGGCAAATCTCGTCAAGGCTGCGCGCTGGATCATGAAGCACGGTCCCCGCTATGTCGTCATCAAGAAAGGCGAGCATGGCGCGTTCCTGTTCCACGACGACAATATATTCTTTGCGCCGGCGTACCCGTTGGAATCAGTATTCGATCCAACCGGCGCAGGCGACTCGTTTGCAGGCGGATTCATAGGATACCTCGCCCAGACCGGCGATGTCAGCGACGCCAACATGCGACGCGCCGTAATACACGGCTCGGCAATGGGCTCGTTCGCGGTCGAGAAGTTTTCTATCGAGCGACTGATGACTGTGACTCGTGCGGAGATCGACAGGCGCGTTCACGCATTCAAGGAACTCGTCGCGTTCGACGAAGCGGTGAGCGCGTGATGTCTGGTCCGAGCGGCGCCCCGGCGGGTGAAGGGACACCGCTCGATTATCGTGCGGCTGGTGTAGACATCGACGCCAGTGACGATGCAAAACAACGAATCCGTAAGCTCGTCGAATCGACCTACACGACCGGCGTGCGCGGCGCTTTCGGCGCGTTTGGCGGCATGTTCAGGATGCCAACCGACATCCCAAACGCGCTACTCGTAGCGTCCGCCGATGGGGTAGGTACCAAGACAAAAGTTGCGATCGAGGCTCAATGCCACGATACAGTGGGTCACGATCTCGTCAATCACTGCGTCAATGACATTTTGGTGCAGGGCGCGAAA
Source organism: Gemmatimonadaceae bacterium (assembly GCA_039936295.1). Taxonomy (GTDB): domain Bacteria; phylum Gemmatimonadota; class Gemmatimonadetes; order Gemmatimonadales; family Gemmatimonadaceae; genus Fen-1247. The sequence goes on along the minus strand of JBDTIP010000176.1, from coordinate 9,382 downwards.
CCGCTTTTCTTCCTCGACTATGTTGCATTCGGGAAGCTGGACCCCGCTGTCGTGGAAGCCGTAGTTGCGGGCGTCGCGGCAGGCTGCGCCGAAAACGGCTGTGCGCTGCTCGGCGGCGAGACAGCCGAAATGCCGGGCGTGTACACGCCACCGGATTACGATCTGGCGGGTTTCATAGTTGGCTGTGTGAGCGAAGACCGAGTGCTCGGCCCCTCGCGCGTACGTGATGGCGACGTGCTGGTGGGGCTTGCGAGCACGGGCCTCCACACCAATGGCTATTCACTCGCGCGCAGGATCGTGCGCGACCGCATGAGGCTGGGCGTTCACGACCGCTTTCCAGGGACGGACGCCAGCGTCGGTAACGCTTTGCTCGCGATCCATGCATCGTATCTTGCAGCGGTCGGCCCGTCACTCGGCGTCATCCACGCCATGGCGCACATTACTGGCGGCGGCATCCCGGGTAATCTCGATCGGGCGCTTCCTCCCAGCCTGGACGCGGTGGTGAAGCTCGGAAGCTGGGAGGTTCCCGTGCTGTTCCGCGAGTTGGGCCATGCCGGCGACGTTCCGCCCGGTGACATGTTTCGGGCGTTCAATATGGGCGTAGGCATGGTCGTGATCTGTGACGGGACCGACGCGGATGCAGTCATCAGCGAGGCATCGCGCGCGGGAATTGCTGGTTGGAGGCTCGGAGATGTTCGTCCGGGATCCGGACGCGTCGTTTTCGAGTAGATCACACCAGGAGACCTTATGAAGAATCGATCGTTGGCTGCTGTATCGCTGATGTTCTGCGGGGCTGCTGCGCCGCTCGCGGCACAGGGTTCTGTCAATCCACAGTGTACGGCAAGCCAGGTGACGGCTGATGCATGTCAGAAGGCGATCGACGTGTTTCAGTATCTCGCGCCGCAGCTTGGAGTCGTCGTCGCCGGCGGCAACGCGACGCTCGGTGTAGGGGGCACGCTCGGCGGCCTCGGCAAGATTTACATCAGCGGCCGCGCGAATGTCGTCAGCTCCAACATTCCGAGAGTTGACGAAGTGACGCCATCGACCTCTGGCGCTCGGTCGGACCAGTATCCGACCCAATCGCAGATCGCGGGTATACCGCAGGCCGATGTTGCGATCGGTCTTTTTCGTGGCTTTCCGCTCGGAGTAACGAACGTCGGCGGTATCGATCTGCTGGGCAGCGTCAGCTATCTACCGTCGATCGACGCGTCGGGAGTGCATCTCAGCACACCCAACGGTTCGTTCAAGTTCGGTGGCGGCGTGCGAATCGGGCTGATCCAGGAGAGCATCCTGTTTCCGGGCCTCGCTGTGACGTATCTGCATCGCGGCTTGCCAACGGTTAATCTTGCATCGAATGACAATGGCGGCGATTCTCTTTCGATCAAGAACATCAATCTCAGCACCGATTCATATCGCATCGTGGCGAGCAAGACGCTGCTGTTTCTCGGAATAGCGGCAGGTGTCGGCCAGGATCATTACAGCACCAGCGCGACCGGCAATGCGTTCGTCGCAGCACGCACAGTCGCCGGCTTGGGAACTCCTGCGACGTCCGTGGGGCCGATTGCCCTGAGCCAGAAGCTGACGCGCACCACCTACTTCGTGGACGGCACGCTGAATCTTCCGCTCTTCAAGATCATCGGCGAGATCGGCCGAACCAACGCGGTAAACGTACCGACGTACAACGTATTCGCGGGATCCGCAGCGGGATCCGCGCAGACATTCGGTGCGCTTGGCGTTCGACTCGGCCTCTGATCGCGTGACGGACGCGCGCGACGAACAGTTCATGCGTCGCGCTCTGTCGCTCGCCGAGCGCGGGTGGGGGCAGACGGCGCCCAATCCGATGGTAGGTGCCGTCATCGTGCGTGACGGCGAGGTTGTGGGCGAGGGCTGGCATGAGAAGTACGGCGAAGCTCACGCTGAGACAAACGCGATCGCCAGCGCTGGTCCCGCTGCTTCTGGCGCCACGATGTACGTCACGCTCGAGCCTTGCATTCACACCGGCAAGACCCCGCCATGCAGCAATGCGGTAATCGCAGCCGGCCTGTCTCGCGTGGTAATCGCGGCGCGCGATCCCGGCGTCAAATCCGGCGGCGGCGCCCAAGTGCTCGGCGACGCCGGAATCAGCGTCCAGGTAGGAGTGCTTGAAACCGAAGCGCGAGAGTTGAATGCTCCATTCTTTCACTTCTTCGCGTCGGATCGTCCGTGGGTTACGCTCAAGCTGGCGCTGTCGATCGACGGAGCCATCGCCGATTCGGAACACGGGCGCGCATGGCTGTCGAACGAGCTGTCGCGGGCCGAGGTACATCGGATTCGCGCCAATGTGGACGCAATTGCGGTCGGGGCGACAACGTACGCGACCGATCACCCTGCGCTTAGCGTTCGAGGTCCGGTCCAGCCGCGGGTCGCTCCGACGAAAGTCGTATTCGACCCGGACGGTCGGCTCAGCGCGGGTCGAACATCTGTTCTAGAGGAGTTTAACGGCGTTACGTTTGTTCGCGTCGCGGACCTTGCAGCCTCGCTCAGGGCGCTGCGCGCGCGCGGAATTCGCTCGCTTCTGGTCGAGGGTGGTGCGACGCTCGCGTCAGCACTGTTGGACGAAGAGCTGGTCGACAGGCTGGTTATCTTTCAGGCACCCATCGTACTGGGGGGCGGCGCGCTCGCAGCATTTGGAGCTACGCTGCCGCGGCGCGCGGCGAACGTCCGGCGTCTGCCGGTCTTGCGTCGCCAGGCTTTCGACGACGATCTCATGACCGTGTACGCCCTTCACGCTGTTTGAATGTTCACTGGACTCATAGAGCAGGTCGGAACTATCGATCGCGTCGCCGAAACCGACGCCGGGCGTGAATTCAGCATTCGTTGCGGCTTGGAGTCACTTGCCGCGGGCGAGAGTATCGCAGTGAATGGCGCCTGCCTCACTGTACGCGAATGCGCGGAGGGCTGGTTCACGGCCGCCGCTGTCGTGACGACGCTGGGCCGAACGAGGATGGGCACGTGGTCCGCTGGTACCCGGGTGAATCTTGAGCGCGCAATGAGGCTTGGCGACCGGATGGGGGGCCACCTGGTCCAGGGACACGTCGACGAGGTCGGGGTGGTTCGTGACGTACGTGGGGAAGGTGATGCACTCATCGTCGACATTGACGTTTCGGCTACCACTTACTCGACCCTCGTCCCGCTGGGTTCGGTCGCTGTCGATGGCGTCAGTCTTACCGTGAACGCGCTGCCTGAGGAGCGCCTGCTGCAGATATCGCTCATCGATTTCACCATTCGGCACACCACACTCGGCGATTTGCGAACCGGTTCCGGTGTGCACATTGAAAGCGACATGATCGGAAAATACGTGCGGCGGCTGCTCACCCCTTATGCGGAGACGGTCAATGCCTGAGACGAAATTCGGTACTATCGAGCAGGCGTTGCGTGACATCGCGGCTGGTCGCATGGTGCTCGTTGCCGATGACGACGATCGCGAGAACGAAGGCGATCTCATCTGTGCGGCGGAGCACATTACCGCCGAGGGTGTGAACTTCATGATCCGCAAGGCGGGCGGTCTGATCTGCCTCGCGCTCACGGGCGAGCGGGCAGATCATCTCGACCTATCGCAAATGAGCGAGTTCAATACCGAGGAGCAGCGCACCGCGTTCACCGTCAGCATCGACGCTGCGCCGCGCTTCGGTGTCACCACCGGTATCAGCGCGCACGACCGTGCAACAACGATTCGTGTGGCTGTGGACCCGAACACGGCGCGCGGCGATCTCCGGCGCCCGGGCCACGTCTTTCCGCTTCGTGGCCGCGAAGGTGGTGTGCTGCAGCGCGTGGGCCATACTGAGGCAGCCATCGATCTCGCGCGGCTTGCCGGAATGCGGCCGGCGGGTGTGATCTGCGAGGTCCTCAACGAGGATGGGAGCGCTGCGCGCAGGCCGCAGCTGGAAGTTTTTGCGCGCGAGCACGGGCTCACATTCGTCACTGTTGCCCAACTCGTCGCGTACCGGCTTCGTACTGAGCGGCTCGTCCATCGCATCGCGGACGCGCGCTTGCCAACCACGCACGGCGAATGGCGGATCATCGGGTATCACAACGACGTCGATCAGCATGAGCACGTCGCGCTGGTGCATGGCGAAGTTCAGGGGCAGTCGGGCGTATTGGTGCGCATGCACTCCAGGTGCCTGACCGGAGATGTCTTTCACTCTCAGCGCTGCGATTGTGGCTGGCAGCTCGATACCGCCATGGCGATGATCCACGCCGAAGGGCGCGGCGTGATCGTGTACCTGGATCAGGAAGGGCGCGGCATCGGATTGCTCAACAAGCTCAAGGCTTACCAGTTGCAGGATGAGGGGAAGGACACCGTGGAGGCGAACGAGGCACTTGGCTTCGGTCCGGATCTACGCAACTACGGAATCGGAGCGCAGATCCTGCTTGACCTGGGACTCCGCTCGATGCGTGTGCTCACCAACAATCCACGCAAGCTCGTTGGCCTCGAAGGATATGGCTTGACGGTGGATGATCGCGTGCCGATCGTGCCGCCATCCACACTTGAGAACGCGCAGTATCTAAAGACAAAACAGGCGAAGCTCGGACACCTGCTCGCCTCCTGACGGGAATAGATGGCAGAGTTCAGTGGATCACCGCGCGGCTCTGGCCGGCGCGTCGTCGTAGTTGCAAGCCGCTTCAACGAAACCGTTACCCGAGTGCTAGTGGACGGTGCGCTCGAGGCGCTTGTCGCGCATGGTGTTGCGTTGGATGATATCGATGTCGTATGGGTACCCGGTGCGTGGGAGCTCCCACTTGCAGCGCGGCGCGCGCTATCGAGTGGCCGCTACGATGCTCTCGTCGCGGTTGGCGCCGTCATTCGTGGCGACACACCGCACTTCGATTTTGTCGCTGGCGAAGCAGCGCGCGGCCTCGGTGCCGTGTGCGGTGAAACCGAAATCCCAGTTGGTTTCGGACTGCTGACGTGCGATACGCTCGATCAGGCGCTGGCGCGCGCCGGAGGCGTCCATGGTAACAAGGGATGGGACGCCGCCGTCGCCGCACTCGAAATGACCGACGTGCTCGACCAGATTGAGCCAGCCGATGAGAATTGAGTCGCGTGCGCGCTCGCGCGCGCTTCAGGCGCTGTACGCGTGGGACATGCGCGACGGGATTGCACTCGATCGCGTGGCGCAACAGGTGTGGGACGATCTTGCGGTCTCACGCGAGGAACAGGATTTTGCGGGGCTCCTCGTCCGCATCCTGATTGCGCGCGGCGCGGAGATCGATACGTCGCTCAGTGCGGTGACAACCAACTGGCGTCTCAGCCGCATCGGCGCCATTGAGCGTTCCGTGCTGCGTCTCGCTATTGCGGAGCTGCTTCAGGGCACTACGCCACCACGCGTCGTCATCAAGGAGGCCGTTCGTCTCGCAGAGCGATATGGAAGCGAGCAGAGCGCCCGCTTCGTGAACGGGGTGCTCGACGCGTATGCGCGCCAGCACGGTATGCTCTAGCAGTTGCGCATACTCGTCGTCAACTGGCAGGATCTGCGGAACCCGCACGCGGGTGGTGCAGAGCTGCATCTGCACGAAGTATTCGGCCGCATCGTCCGGATGGGTCACGATGTAGATCTGCTTTGCAGTGGGTTTCCTGGCGCGCCGGTGCATGAAGTCGTCGATGGAATGCGGCTCCGCCGTGTCGGAACGCGCTTCACCTTTCCGCTGTACGCCCATCGTGCCTATCGAGAGCTTGCGCGCGACAATGACTACGACATCGTCGTGGAGGATCTGAACAAGATTCCGCTGTATACGCCCCGGTGGAAGCCGCGCAAGCTCGTTGCATTGACGCACCATCTCTTCGGCGCTACTGCGTTTCGTGAGGAATCATTCCCCGTCGCCGCGGCAACGTGGCTCGCCGAACGACCCCTGGCGCGCGGCTACCGCGGGGTCGATTTCCAGGCAGTGAGCCAGAGTACGCGCGACGACCTGGTTTCGCGTGGTATCTCAGCGGACAGGATCGAGGTCATATACAACGGAGTTGACATCGAGGCACTCGTACCGGCCCAGAACGAGCGTTCGGAGACGCCACTATTTTCCTACCTTGGTCGTTTGAAACGGTACAAACGTGTGGATATAGTTGTTAAGGCATTCGCGTTGCTCGATGCCCGCGTTGCGCGCCTGGAGATTGCAGGGAAGGGAGATGATCGGGACCGCCTTGAGGCGTTGGTTTCAAGATTGAACATTGAGGACCGGGTCCGATTTCTGGGGTATATCACCGAACGGCAAAAGCGTGAGTTGCTGCAGCGTTCGTGGGCGACCGTGCTTGCTTCTCCCAAGGAGGGCTGGGGGATAAGTAACTTGGAATCAGCAGCCTGCGGCACGCCGGTGATCGCAGCAGACTCGCCGGGAATCCGGGAGTCAGTGGTTGATGGAGACACGGGCTTTCTTGTCCCCGGATCGGACATCGGCGCGTATGCGGCAGCGATGCGGGGATTGCTTGATTCGCCCGATCTCGTCACGACATTAGGAATCAACGCTCGTCACTTTGCAGAAACATTCACGTGGGAACGCACAGCGAGCGAGACGTTGGCACACCTCCAACATGTAGCCACAGGAGCATAGGATGGAGATCCAATTCCACGGACACCAGACAGAAATCACCGAAAGCCTCCGGACGAGAGCAACCGAAGGCGCACAGAAACTGGCGGAGCATCTGGGCAGACCTGTCGACGCCGATGTCTGGTTTGACGGCGATGGCGTTCTGAAAACCGTGGAGGTCGTACTCCATTCACCGCGTCACCGAAAGCTGGTCGCAAAGGGCGAGGGAAAGTATCATGAGCCGGCACTGACTGACGCGATATCGAAACTGGACGCGCAGATCAGGCGGCTCAAGGCAGCCGAGAAGAAAAAGGTTCACGGGACCGAGCTGCGCGCGTGACGCGCCATCCAACGGTCGGCGAGCTGTTCGAGCGGCTCGCCGAACCGCTGCGGCTCGACGATCTAGGCAACGGAGTGGGTCTCGACCGACCACTACCAGGCCCCGACATCTCCAGTCCTGGGCTTGCTCTTGCAGGCTACGTGGGGCGATTTGTTTCGGACCGATTGCAGGTCTTGGGGGAGACAGAAGTCAGCTACCTGAACTCGCTCGACGCAGGGCGTCGAGAGGAGATCATCGAGTTGTTTCTGTCGTTTGGGCTGCCGGCGGTGTTCATAACCAAAGGGCAGACTCCTCCAGACGGGTTGCACGATCGCGCGCGCGCATCCGGAACCGCGCTGATCCGCACGGCACTTGGCACCGCAGAGTTCTATCGCGGCGTCAAGCCCGCCCTGGAAGAGTTGTTCGCACCAACGACCACGTTGCACGGATCGCTTGCAGATGTGTATGGTGTCGGCCTGTTCTTCACGGGCGCGAGCGGAATAGGCAAGTCCGAGTGCGTTCTCGATCTCGTAGAGCGTGGGCACCGCCTTGTTGCCGACGATCTGGTCATCGTTTCGCGACGTGGACACGACGTACTGATCGGACGTGCGCATGAGATGGCTGCTCACCATATGGAGATCCGGGGCGTCGGGCTGATAAATATCCCGTCCATCTTCGGCATCCGGTCGGTGCGCCAGCAGAAGCGCATCGAGGTTGTGGTGCATCTTGAAACGTGGGACAGGAACGCACCCGTCGAGCGCACGGGCCTGGACACATCGGTCGCGAGCATCCTTGGCGTGGAGATTCCAAAGATCACGATTCCGCTCAACCCCGGGAAAAACATCACCGTTATAGCGGAGGTGGTCGCGATGAACCATCTTCTGCATTATTCAGGTATCAATCCGGCGGAACAGTTCAACGAGCGACTGATTCAACGCATGCAGAAAGCGTCGGCGATCAAGCGGTACTTGCAGGAGGACGTGGAGTAGATGGACCCAGCGATCGAGCCGCGCGCAATTGTCGCTGGCCATGGGCCGCTGCCCGCTGGCTTGGTTGCGGCTGTGGAACAGATAACCGGCCGCGGCAACGCGCTCATCGCCTTTTCGAACGCCGGACTCGGCCGCGAAGAAATCGAAAATGGATTACGCGATCTCATCACGCTACACGGTGTAAGCGTGGTGTTTACCGATCTGCCAGGTGGGAGCGCGACACTGGCGGCGCGGCGCGTATTGCGCGATACGCCAAGCCTGACAATCGTCACCGGAGCGAATCTGGCGGCGTTGATCGATTTTGTATTTACTGATCCCGTTGTTCCGGCGCCCGATTCCGCGGCTCGCGCCGCTGAAAAAGGGCGTGCCGCAATCGCATCATTCGCGGGCTGAATGCCGATAGCACTTTACAGGATCGACGATCGGCTCATTCACGGCCAGGTCGTTGCAGGCTGGGGCCAACCGCTCGATCTCGGCTTCATCATTCTGGTGGATGATGTTGTTGCGGACGCCGACTGGGAGCAGGAACTCTACAGGCTTGGCGTGCCACCCGGCATGGAAGTGTATTTCAGCTCGGTTCAAGGTGCACCGGAGATGATTGGAAAGTTCGCCAGCGATCGGCGCAATGGGATGGTGCTGACAGCGACGGTGGATGCGATGCTCGAGCTGGCGCGCACCAACGCGCTCGCAATTCCGGCGGTGAATATTGGCGGAATACATCACCGGGAGGACCGAACAGAGAAGCTGCGATACGTATTTCTGAATGACGCCGAAACGCACGGACTGCGAGACATCGCGGCGCTCAACGTCATCGTAACGGCGCAGGATGTACCGTCAGCACCCAAGCGCTCACTGGAAGATCTGTTGCGAGGGTCCGACTCGTGACAACCGCAGCAATGCTTGTGGGCCTCGTGCCCGTGTCGCTGCTCGGTGCGCTGACCGGTCTGGACATGGTGAGCTTCCCCCAGATTATGGTATCGCGACCGTTGGTGTCGGCGACTCTCGGCGGCGCGATTGTGGGACGTCCCGCCGCGGGACTCCTCATCGGCGCCGTGCTCGAGCTCATAGCTCTGGAAACGTTGCCTTTCGGGGCATCACGGTACGCTGAATGGGGCAGCGCCGGTGTTGTGGGCGGGGTCGTCATGGCCGGCGCACCGCAAGGCGCGGCCGGCGCCTTACCAGTTGCCATGTTCGTCGCACTTGCAACCGCGGTGTTCAGTAGCCGCAGCATGGTCTGGGTGCGGCGCTGGAACGCAACTCAGGCCAAAACGATGCGCGCTGCCATCGATGTGGGGTCGCCGGACGCCATCGATAGCGTACAAGTTCGCGGACTCACCATGGATCTCGTACGTGGGTTTGCCGTCACATGCGTCGCCTTGATCATCCTGTTTCCGTTGTCTCAGAAAATCATTGCGGTGTGGGCCGTCGATGCGATCTATTCCCGGGCTGTCGTTACTGCCCTCGCGGCGACGGTGGCAGCGGGCGCTATCTGGACGCTTACCCATCGCGCGGC
>JBDTIP010000175.1:0-6240 GCA_039936295.1 Gemmatimonadaceae bacterium | reverse complement strand
CACGGCGACCTGCGCTACCGCTCAATTCAATTGCACAATATCCGATGCTTGCCACGGTGGCGGCAGGCGATTTCCACGATTTGCTACTGCAATACTTCGCCAGCGAGCAGCTGATGTGTCCGCAACTGGAACTCGTTGGAAGCATCGACGCCGTCAAGCGCGCTGTCCAATCAAGCGCGCAGTCGCTGGGCATACTTCCGGCTCACGCGATTGCGAGCGACCTGGCATCGGGCAGATTCCGCGGGCTCAATCTGAACCCCCTCCCTCCGCGAGTGCGGCTGGTTGCGCTGCTGCCGCGGACACGTGTCGAGCGACACCCCGCGGTCGGCGAGCTACTGGACGCGCTGCGTCAGGCCTGACGCGTCACAAATCAGTCAGCGATAATTTCTCCCGCCGCCACGCGACGCCAGAAGCGCGGCAGCTCTGGCGCCATGAGCAGCGCGTGTGCGGAACTGCGATCACGCAACGCGCGCAACATAACTGCAAGCGTCACGTCGTGCTCGGGGCGTGCGCTGACTCTCACAGCGTCGCCCACTGCCACGTCGCCTTCCTCGATGATGCGAAGGTAGGCGCCGAGCCTGCCAACGGACTGGAAGCGCTTCGGGAACGAGGAGTCGTTCATCCGGATTCCCAGTTTGAAACACGGCAGTCGTGGCTGTGCAACTTCGAGGACAGTGGATCCGACAGCCCATCGCTCGCCTACGACACATGCCATCAAATCGATGTTGCTTACCGTGAGATTCTCACCGAACAGTCCGGCGTGCGTCGCGACGTCATCCGTTGCGCGCCAATATTGATAATCCTCGACAGAATAGGCGTACACTGCCTTGTCGCGGCCGCCATGCGCCTCACGATCCGCCTGATCGTCGCCGTCCAGGTTAACGCCGTGCACCCGAACGCGTCCGCTCGTTACAGGCTCCTTCCAGATTCCAGTTCGAACCAGTTCGCCATTCCACTCGACTTCGCGAACCATCCCGACGTTGACCGAAATCACTCTTGCATCGCTCGCGTCCCGTGCGCTTGAATGTTCGATCAGCATCAGCGGAATATGGCCTGTCCGGGCGATGGCAGTGCACAGTCAGTGGAAACATTAATCGGTGTTGCCGATATCCGTGATACGATAGTACTCCGGCGCAATTGATCCAGGTCGACCAACGAAAACCGGCGCGATCGTTGGATCGCGCCGGTCATTCGCCCAGATTCCCCGACCAGATTCGCCGAGGCGGTCGATGCCAGCGGCTATACCACCGGGCGTCGTCCAGTGATGAGGCGGAAAATCACAACTATGATGGCGATTACCAGCAGAATGTGAATCAGCCCACCCGCAACGTGGAATGCAAAGAAACCCAACAGCCACAGAATGAAGAGGATAACAGCAATCGTCCAGAGCATCGTAGAACCTCGAACGGAAAAATTGTTAAACCGACTGGTCGCATGTAAGCGCAACTGTCATACCGAAGTCCCGGCCTGGCTGGGCGAGGGGGATACGCCGGGATCCACCCCGGCATGCTGCTGATCCATCGAGTGTGCGAGCTGGCGTCCCACTAGGATGCGAGTCGCTCGCAGGTCGTGGCCCATGTCGATGAGCAGGATTGCCAGATCACCAGCGCCCCAGGACAATCCGGCGAGTACCACCAGCCTGCTCGCCTCGCCAAGCAGCATGTTGGCGTCGGCAATTCCAACGCTCACAAGCCCGGTGATTACCTCTGCAATCAGGAGCAGTATCAGCACTACCGCGATGAGCTTGAAGAGCCGAGACAGGTACTTGAGGCCGATATAGGGCTCGAGGTCTTCCGCACGAACCTGCATCCTCGGCGTCGCTGCAGGCCGACGCCCGCGCTGGTCGTCAGGCGCGGCCGGATCTATTGCCGGCGCTAAGGCCGGCGCTATGGCCGGCGCGGCCCGCTGTACAGTGTCGCTCTCGCTGCTGACCCGCCCAATCACTTCCGCCATCTCAGCCTCCGGTTCCGGTCCAACGCGCGGGACGACCGCGCTCCACAAGATCCACTCAAGCAAGTATCACGCGCGTGCTATCGAGGTCGACAGCCCATCATCGCCCACAGTGATTCGTCCCGCCGCTGCGGGAATCGCCGACTTGGGAACGCGCCGCTTCGCTCTGGCGGCGATGTTAACTTTGTGGCGGGCCAGTCGTTCGGTGACAATCTCAAAAATCCGTCGCACGCTCCCATGATAACCAGTGCCTGAACGGCAGCTTGGAACAAGCGTTCGGCACTCCCCAACTCCGTCACCGGCGATCGACCCTATCTCAACGCTCATCAACGCAGAATGCACGGTTTAGCGGAACTGTTCCACCGGCTACGCGACGTATCCGGGCTCGTCATCGCTGCGGGATACACCGGCATGACGGTGATCATTTTTGCGGAAACTGGGCTTTTGATCGGTTTTTTTCTGCCGGGTGACTCGCTGCTGGTGTCCGCCGGCCTTCTGGCATCGCAGGGACTCATCGACGTCGCCCTTCTCGGCGTCCTCCTGAGCATCGCTGCTGTTGTTGGCGACAGTGTTGGCTACGCGATTGGCAAGGCGAGCGGTCCGCACCTCTTCAAACGCGAGGACTCGCTTCTATTCAACCGTAAACACCTAATCCGCGCCCACGAGTTCTATGAGCGGCACGGCGGCAAGACGATCATCATTGCGCGATTCATGCCCATCATCCGCACGTTCGCTCCGGTAGTCGCGGGCATGGGCGAGATGCAGTATTCCCGCTTCCTGGCCTACAACCTCGTAGGGGGAGTGGCGTGGGTATGGTCTATGCTGCTTATCGGATTGTTTCTTGGCCGCACTTTTCCCGGCGTTGCCAAGCATATCGAATTGATAATCCTTGTTATTGTGTTCCTATCAATTCTGCCGGGCATCATCGCCCGGTACAAATCCACATCGGAGAACTGACGTCATGGCGTTTACGCTTCCGCCCCTTCCGTACGACTACGCCGCACTCGAACCGTCGATCGATGCACGCACGATGGAAATCCATCATGACAAGCATCACGCGGCGTACGTGAACAACCTGAACGGTGCACTGGAGAAGGCTCCCGAGCTGCAATCCAAGTCGCTCGACGACCTGCTGCAACATCTCGACTCCATTCCGGAGGCCATCAGGACGACGGTTCGCAACAACGGCGGCGGCCACTGGAACCACTCGATGTTCTGGGAGATCATGTCGCCAAAAGGGGGCGGCGAGCCGTCCGGCAAACTGGCCGACGCGATCAAGAAGTCGTTTGGCGACTATGCGACGTTCAAAACCAAGTTCGGTGAGGCCGCGGCGAAGCGATTTGGCTCCGGGTGGGCATGGCTCGTCAAGGAAGGCAGTCTGCTAACGATCACCAGCACTCCGAACCAGGACACGCCGGTGATGGAAGGAAAGCATCCAATACTCGGCATCGACGTCTGGGAGCACGCCTACTATCTCAAGTACCAGAACAAGCGGCCGGACTACGTCGCCGCGTGGTGGAACGTGGTGAACTGGCCCGAGGTGGGCCGCCGGTTCGAGGCGTAAAACACGGGCCCAGAGCGGGCGTTACGACGACAGCGGGACTGGTAGATTGACGATAGTAGCGGCAGGCACAGGGGCCTGCCGCTACTATCGCGCCGCGTCGCCTTCGAGGTACGTGTAGCCTTCCAATCCAGCCAGGTAATCCGCGATGAACGCATTTGCTTCGTCGCGAGTGATGTTCTTGGAGTTCCCCACCTTTCGACGAAACGTCGTTAGCAGATCGGCGGCACGGAACTGAACGTAGGCGAGCACCTCCGTCACGGTGTCACCGTGCACCAGGTCCGTGATCTCGTAGCCGCGCTCCTTGAGCCGGATGTGCACGGCGTTGGTATCGCCAAAAAGATTGTGGAGGTCGCCAAGGATCTCCTGGTACGCGCCGGTCAGAAAGATGCCTATTACATACGGTTCTCCGTCGTGGAACGGATGCAGTTCGAGGCTCTGGCGCGGTGAGTTCTTGTCGCCACCGACGAAGCGGTCGATCTTGCCGTCGCTGTCGCACGAAACGTCCTGAATCGTCCCGCGCCGCACTGGCTCCTCATCCAGGCGGTGCACGGGCATGATGGGGAAAAGCTGATCGATCGCCCAGCTGTCTGGCAGCGACTGGAACAGCGAGAAGTTGCAGAAATACCTGTCAACCAGAGTCGCTTCGAGATCCTCGATGATGTCCGAGTATTCGTCGCGATCCTTTCTAGCCTCGCGCGCGACGGAATTGATTATCGCCAGATGCAGCTGCTCGGCGCGCGCCCTTCCACGGAGGGTGAGTACGCCGCTCGCGAACAACTGCTGTGCGCGCTCCTTGTCGAACGTGGCATCGTGAAAGACCTCGCGCAAGCGCCGCGTGTTCACCGTTTCCAGGTCGGTGGCCATCTCGTGCAGCAGCGTATGATCCTCCTCTGTCAGCACGGGCGGCACAACCTCCGTCACGGACTCGACATCGATCACGCTCAGCAGCAGCAGCGCGTGATGCGCAGTGAGTGCGCGGCCCGACTCGCTGATGATGTGTGGCATGGGGAGCTCTTCCGCGCGGCACAGCTCAGCAAGAGTGTAGACAATGTCGTTCGCATACTCCTGCAACGTGTAGTTGACGCTGGCGTGCGAAGTCGAGCGAGTTCCGTCGTAGTCGACTCCCAGTCCGCCGCCAACATCCACGTATGTGACGTCCAGGCCCATCTTGCGAAGCTCGGAGTAATAGCGTGCAATCTCCTGCAGGCCAGCCTTGATGTAGCGGATATCGGTTATCTGCGAGCCGAGGTGGAAGTGCAGGAGATGCAGGCAATCCAGGTAGCCAGCGTCGCTCAGTTTGTCGATCACGCGAACGAGCTGCGAAGTACTCAATCCGAACTTTGATTTCTCGCCGCCGCTCTCAGCCCAGCGTCCGACGCCTTCGGCGGACAACTTGATGCGAAGACCGATGTTGGGTCTGATGTTCAGGTCGGCTGCTACCTGCAGCAACACATCGACCTCGCTCACCTGCTCCATGACGATGAAGACCTGGTGACCGAGCTTCTGTCCCATGAGTGCAAGGCGCATGAACTCCTCGTCCTTGTACCCGTTGCAGACGATGGTATGGCCGGTTGTTTCGGCGAGACCAAGAACTGCCTGCAACTCTGGCTTGCTGCCACACTCGAGGCCGACACCGAACGGCTGACCGAACTCGACGATTTCCTCCACCACGTGGCGCTGCTGGTTCACCTTGATTGGATAAACCGTGGTGTAGCCACCCGTGTACTGGAACTCTTTGATCGCCGCAGTGAACCTTTCATGAAGGTCTTCGATTCGTGAGCGGAGTATATCGGAGAACCGGATGAGGAGCGGCATGCCGACTCCCTGCGCTTCGAGGTCCATAGCGAGCTCGAACAGATCGAGCTCGCGGCCGCGCTCATCCTTGTCGGGGCGCACGACGACATGGCCCTTCGCGTTGATATCGAAGTAGCCGTTGCCCCACCCCTCGACGTTATAGCATGCGCGGGACTCGTCGATCGTCCATGGCTCGGGACCGATGTGTGCGAACGGCTCGGCGTGGGATGTTGTCGTCATTTTCGGAGTTTAGTCAGGGATACAGCATCTCGACACACCAGCCGTCGCCATCGCGCTGATAGACGGCGCGGTCATGCAGGCGGCTCGGGCGGTTGTGCCAGAATTCAAACCGCGAAGGAACAAGGCGAAAGCCAGACCAGTTTGGCGGCCGCGGCACGCTCACCCCTTCGAAGCGGGCGGCGAATGTAGCAACGCGCTTATCGAGGTCACCTTCATACTGCATCGGGCGGCTCTGGATGGAAGCCCACGCGCCCAACTGGCTGGCGCGGGCACGCGTTGCGAAGTATGCGTCAGCTTCGGCGTCGATCACCTTTTCAGCACGGCCTTCGATGCGGATCTGAACCTCGATTGGCGGCCAGTGAAAGCAGATAGCGCAGTACGGATTGGCAAGGAGCTCGACGCCCTTGCGTCCTTCGTAGTTCGTGTAAAAAACAAAGCCGCGTTCATCGAATGCCTTGAGTAGCACGATCCGGTTGGATGGACGTGTGTCGGCACCAACTGTCGCGAGCGACATGGCGTTGGTGTCCGGGAAGCACTCGCGAGACAGCTCGCGACGCGCTCTCTCGAACAGCGCACCGAAGCGCTCGAATGGTTCGGGATAAGGAATCACATCAACCCAGTGCGCGCATTCTGAAGCGTATGAGCGCGGCCCACGTGAATCCAGCCGTCAGCACGACGAGCGCGACGATGAT
>JBDTIP010000174.1:0-4048 GCA_039936295.1 Gemmatimonadaceae bacterium | reverse complement strand
CGCGGCGTCGGTCTCGACGTGGTCGATGCGGCCGTCCGGCTGTTGGGAGGCGCTATCGAGATCAGGTCAGTCGGAGGCCGCGGCACGGCGATTACTCTTCGCTTGCCACTGTCGATTGCGATTGTGCGCGCACTCATCGCACGAGTCGGTGAGGAGTTGTTCGCGATTCCGTTCACGCACGTGCAGGAGACCGTGGAACTCGAGCCGCCCGCGACTGCCCTTGCTGGCGCTCCCTGGACCGAGACAGACATTGCAGACGTGCCGACCGCCGTTGTGCCGTTGCGCGATGCATTCGGCCTTCCTCCGCGCCTCGCTACGCGGATGCTCGCAGTTTCCGTTCTCTCGCGTGGCCGTCGTGCCGCGCTGGTGGTCGACGAATTTGTCGGACACCAGGATGTCGTCGTGAAACGGTTCGACCCACCGCAGGGCGGAGCGTCGATGTTCGCTGGCGCGACGGTTCTCGGCGACGGATCACCCGCCCTGATCATCGACGTGAATAGCCTTACTCTAGCGGAGCGTGCATGAGTTCTACTGATTTGCAGAGCCTCACAGAACTGCAGCGGGACGCGCTTCGCGAAGTCGCCAACATTGGGGCTGCGCACGCTGCAACGGCGCTGTCGCTCATGACCGGGACCAAGATCATGATCAGCGTCCCCACCATCACCGTGGCCCCGCTGGCCGAGCTCGCGCCGCTCATATCCCGAGCCAACGAACTGATCGCGCTCGTACCAATGGAGATGAGCGGCGGATTGCATGGCCACACTATCCTTGCCTTTCCGCTCGCCACGGCGCACCGGCTTGCATCGCTCATGCTCATGCGCGCCGTTCCAGAAGCGGAAGGGCTCAGCGAGTTGGAGGCTTCGGCACTCACCGAGGCTGGTAACATCCTGGCCGGTGCCTACATGACTGCACTCAGCGAGTTCATGAAGATGAGGCTGCTTCCGTCGCCTCCGTCGCTCAATGTGGGACCCGCGCGCGAGGTTCTCGCCGACACTGCGTTTGCCACGGGGCACACGGGAGGCTTCGTTTTTTGTGTGGAGACCGAGTTCATGATTGACCAGACCGACGGCTCACTGGCTGGTTACTTTCTGTTGTTGCCCGATGCCGGATCGCTCGGCGCGATGCTCGCCGCGGTGCGGGTTGGCTGATCTGTTAAAGGTGCCTCTCCGAAGTCATGGTTGATGAATCGGCCGAGTACGATGATTTTCTGACGGATCTGCAGTCTGTCGTCGCGCAGCGCGTCGAAGAGTTGCGCGCGCGCCAGAGTGCGGAGACCCCGCCTGCCTTCAGCGATGACGAAAAGGTCGTCCGCGAATGGCCCGAACCGTCCGGGCGAATCATGGAGGAGTTCCGCTAGTGGCAATTCGCGGAAGTCTCACCGAAGCGAGCCTGCCGGACGTCCTGCAACTGCTCGCGATGGGTAGAAAGACCGGATGCCTCGGCCTGACCTACGCTAACAACTTCGGATACATCTATTTCGCCGACGGCGCAATTTCGCACGCGTCGATTGTCAATCGCGGCCTCAGCACCGAAGAAGCGGTGTACTTGCTGTTCACGTGGGCGCAGGGAACTTTCAACTTCGAACCCGGGGCGACGCCGGATGACGGCGTCCAGCTCCATGCCATCGATCCGCAGTCGCTGCTGCTGGAAGGTGCGCGTCGCGTCGATGAATGGGCGCTGATTGCCAAGAAAATTCCGACATTTGACATTGTCTACGCGATGGATCGCCACAGGATGATGGCGATCGAGCGCGAGCTGACTGTCGAAGAGGAGAAGCTCGTTCCGCTCATCGACGGCCAGCGCGACGTAAGCGCGTTGATCGGCGAGTCGAAGCTCGGTGAATTCATCACCGCAAAGACTCTGTATGGTCTTCTCACGACTGGTTACGTGATACGCATTGGTGTCAGCACGCGTGCACGGCAACCGACGCGCGCGGACGACAAGGCGACCGAGCACCGCAATCTTGGCGTCGCGTTTTACAAGACGGGCATGTATGAGGAATCGCAGCGCGAGTTCCGCCGTGTCGACGCGCTGCGCGAGAACGATCCGGAAGCGTCGTTCTACCTCGGGCTCGTGGCCCTGCGTCAGGAGCAGTGGCCAGCGGCAGCGCACGCATTCGAACGCTACGTGGCGCAACAACACACTCTTCGCCCTGCTGTGTTCGTAAATCTCGCCTACGCGTACGAACAGATGGGCGACACGGAGCGCGCGCGTGCGGCGATCGCCGAAGCTCTTACCCACGGCGGCCGCGGTGATCCGATGGTGCAGACCAGCGCCGCCGCGATGGCCGTTGTGGCGCACGACTATGAGACAGCTGACTCAGCGCTCGCTGCGGCACGAACACTCTGGGGCACACGCAGGCCTCCTCCAGCGTGGTTCCACTACGCGGGCCTTGCCGCTGCCATGGTCAATGACCTGGATCGCGCCATCGCGCTGCTCGGCGAGGCAGTGCAGGTGTATCCGTCGTATGCCGTGCTCTGGAACAATCTCGCTGTCGCGTACGAAGCGCGCGGAGACTTCGATGAAGCGTTGCGAACCGTCGAGCGCGGACTCATCGAAGACTCGACACTGCCTCAGTTGCATCGCAACTTTGCTGATTCGCTCCAGCGCGACGGCCGTTTCGATGAGGCGAGGGAAGCATACCGTCGCGCCCACACCCTGGACCTCCTGTGATGGACACCGTCGATTTTGGCGCGGCGACTGACGACGGTTTTCGCTCTCTTGCCGACAAGATTACGCGAGAGAGCGAATTCATGTGCAACAACTACAAGGACAGGTGCGTGCGGCGGCGAATCGCCGTTCGCATGCGCGTGCGCGGGACCCCAACTTATTCCCAATACGCGGACCTGCTGGATAGCGACGCCGCGGAGTACGGTCAGCTCATTGACGTCCTTACAGTCAACGTCACGCGATTCTTTCGCAATCCGACGACCTTCCGCGCGGCGGCGCTGCAGGTCATCCCGCCGCTTTGGCAGCGCGATGGCCCCATCGACGTCTGGAGCGCCGGCAGTGCGTCCGGGGAGGAAGCATACTCCCTTGCCGCGCTCTTTTACGATCATGCTTGCGACCGTGGAGAGACAGCGGCTCTTGCACGTGTGAAGGTTTTGGGAAGCGACATAGATCGAGGCTCGCTGGAGTCCGCGCATCGCGCGCTGTACCTGCCGGCGTCGTTCTCCGATACGGCGCGGGAGTCCATCGACCGTCTGTTCCCGCAGCTTGGAGATCGTCGTACCGTCACACCGGCAATACGCGCGCTTACGTCGTTCGAGCGTCGTGACATACTACAGGATCCGCCAGAGCCGTTGTCTTTCGATCTCATCGCATGCCGCAACGTCGTGATTTATCTAGATCGAGATTCGCAGGAAAGACTTCTCGACTCGCTTTATGAGTCGCTCCGCCCAGGCGGGTTCCTTATCATGGGACACGTCGAGGCGCTGTTCGGCAAAGCGCGGCGCCACCTGGTCCCGGTTGAATTGCGTGAGCGAATTTTCCGGAAGCCGCTTTGATCCCGAACCCTGGCTCCGAGCGTCGCGTGCTCGTAGCGGATGATAGTGCGTTCATGCGCAAGCTCATCGGCGAGATGATCGCCGAGCACGAGGGCTTTCGCGTGATCGGCTTCGCGCGCGATGGTCTCGACGCGATCAGGCAGGTCGAGCAATTGCAACCTGACATAGTCACGCTCGATCTGGAGATGCCGCGGCTCGATGGCCTGAGCGTGCTCAGACGCATCATGACGGAGTCTCCCCGCGCTGTAGTAGTACTCAGCGCGGGTGGCTCGCAGTACGGCGACGCGACACTGCGCGCGCTCGAACTCGGCGCGGTTGACTTTGTGCGCAAGCCGTCGGGCCCGATCAGTCTCGATCTCCCCCTGATACGCGACCGTCTGATGCAGGCTCTCGACGCCGCAGCAACGGCTCGGATTACTGCACCCGACCGGCTGGACCACGTGTCGCATTCCGCCGCGCCGCCAGTGCATGCGATGGATCGGCGCGCGAGCGCGCTTATCGAGGGGGCTCCCGCCCGGTGCGTCGTCGTCATCGCCTCGTCG
>JBDTIP010000173.1:0-15677 GCA_039936295.1 Gemmatimonadaceae bacterium | reverse complement strand
TTCCGCTACGAGGCAAGACAATCAAGCTGATCACGCTTGATCCCGATAACCGATTCCAGGATCTTGATCGCAGCAACAACGTGTGGAACGGAACGAAGTAGCCGGAGTACAGTTATCGCGTCGGCTTGTGCACCATAAGCCGGTTGCTTTTCTGATTCGATTTCCTACTCCCGCCACACATGACCGCTATGCACGCGCAGCAATCTGCTTCCGCCCGATGGGTACACGTTCTCATGAGGATTTTTGCCGGTGCCATTCTGTGCCAACATGGCGCGCAAAAGGTGTTCGGCGCATTTGGCGGGATGGACGGTGCTGGTCACACGGTGAACTGGGGCGCCAACCTGGTCTCCATTGCCGGCCCACTCGAACTGATTGGCGGCGTACTGATCGTGGTCGGGCTGTTCACGCACGTGGCTGCATTCATCCTTTCTGGCGAGATGGCTGCCATCTACTTCCTGAAACACATTGAGCACAGCTTCTGGCCGATCCAGAACCACGGCGAGATACCAGTGGTTCTGTGCTTCGTCTTCCTGTACTTCGCCGCCACCGGCGCCGGAGTATTCTCGCTGGATCATCTTCGCAAGCGGAACACGCCGAGCACCGTGATGAGCTAGTAGCCGTAGGCCAGCACTTCAGGAGCCAGGTCGGCGCTGCAGTCTGGTTGTTGCGGTCTTCACGCGCTTGATGTAGGTCGCGGCGGACTCGTCGTCGTGCGGGTGCGGCAGCACGGACTCGGGTCGCTCCGGCTCCGATGACGTGGGTGAATCCACCATAAGGTCGCCGCCGGCATTCTCGACAGCCGCTTCGAATTCATCGATCGCCGAAAGCAGGTCGGCCATCTCGGCGTCGCTGGCCTCCGCTACGATTGGGACTCCCTTCTGATCGAGCCGCGCGATCAGCTCGGAATGGAGAGCTGTGCGCTCATCGCGCCGGATCGAGTCATCGAAATCTGATTGCTCTGGCATCTGGATTGGGGTTTTGGGTACACCCGATCCATTTCAAGTCCAGTGCCGCGAACGCGCGCACGTCCCCTCCACGCGTCACGCGGGCTTCTGAGGAGGCACCGGCGTCTGGATCGCCATGCCTGCGGTGGTCATGCCGCCATCGCACGGTATAATGGCCCCGGTGACGTATTTGGCTGCGTCACTGCACAGGAAGATGACCATGTCGGCGATGTCATCCTTGGTCGCTACGCGCCGGAGCGGTAGCTGTGCTGCCAGGGCGTCACGAATCGGTCCGGGCGGCGCGAGCCGATCCATGCCTTCCGTGTCGGCTACTGCACCCGGTATCACGCCATTGAGCCGCACACCGAGCGGACCCCATTCGAGCGCGAGCGTTCGCGTGATCATGTCCACGCCAGCCTTGGCGGCGCACACATGCGACTGCAGCACCATCGCCTGCACCGCCTGCGGCGCCGAGATGGTGACGATCGACGCGCCCGGCCGTCCGAGGTGATCGAAGCACGCCTTGCACGTGTTGAATGTGCCGAGCAGGTCGATGTCGATCACCGATTTGAACGCGTTTGCAGACATTCCGGTGGCGAGGGCCGGGAAGTTGCCGGCGGCCCCGCACACTACAATGCTCAGCGCGCCGAACATTTCGTGCGCCGCAGTCGCAGCTCGACCGAGCGCGTCGTAATCGCGAACATCGGCGGCGAAACCTGCTGCTTTTCCACCGGTCGCCGTGATTCCCTCAGCAACCAAGTCGAGTTTGGACTGAGTGCGCCCGACCAGCGCTACACTCGCGCCCAACTCAGCCAACCGCTCGGCGATGCGCTGATTGATACCGGAACCACCGCCGGTGATGAGCGCGGCGCGTCCATCGAACATGCGTGGCATGAAAGTAGTCATCTCAGCGTCCCTCAAACTTGGGTTGGCGTTTTTCGGCGAATGCAGCGACCGCTTCCGCGAAGTCGCGCGACTGCATGAACGCCGCGTTCCAGAGCGCGGAGTAATGCAAGCTCTCACGTAACGCCGCGTGCGCACGCTGGTTCATGACCTGTTTCACTCCCTGCACTGTAAGCGGTGGATTGGCTGCGATACGTACTGCAATTTCAAATGCTTGCTGCAGCGCCGCCTCGGGCGTGCCTGTGACATGATTGACGAGGCGAAGCTCCGCCGCACGCGCCGCGCCAATGTCTTCGCCTGTGAAACTCAGCTCGCGCGCCGCGCCTTCGCCGACGATCGCTGGCAAGAGCTGAAGACTTCCCATGTCCTCGACGATTCCAATGCGAACGGCGCGCGCAGAGAACATCGCTTCGGCCGAGCAGACGCGCACATCGGTGGCACAGGCGATATCGAGTCCCGCACCAATGCACCAGCCGGAAATGCTCGCTATGACCGGCTTCCGACATTCCAGAAGCGAAGTTGCAGCACGCTGCATCATGGTGATCTGATCCAGGAATCGAGTACGCTCGGCCGCCATTGCCGGTGCGGCAAGCGCGTAGGCCAGCTCCGAGGTCATCGCGACAAGATCGAGCCCATAGCTGAAGTTCGCGCCCGAGCCGCTCAACACGACCGCCCGAACCGCCGGGTCGGCGTCGATCGCACCGAACACTTCCGGCGCCTCGCGCCAGAAGTCAGGTCCGAGTGCGTTACCCTTTCCCGGCCCCTTGAGCAGTACGTGCGCGACGTGATCAGAAACCGTTACGCCAACCGCCGCACCGTCAGCGTATTGCGTCGCAGTCGTCATGCAGCACCGTTGTCGCTGTTCATCGCCGCAATCTTCGCGATTGTATCTACGTCAAAGCGATAGTGCTTCCAGTCATCGAGCGCAGCACCCCCCGCGCGCTCGTAAAACCGGATGGCATTTTCGTTCCAGGTTAGCACCGCGAGCTCCATGCGCCCGCAGCCACACTCCTCGGCGATCGTTGCAAGGTGTGCGAACAGCTTGCGGCCGACGCCGAGTCCCCGCGCCCCGGGACGGACATAAAAATCCTCCAGGTACAGGCCGCGGCGACCAGTCCAGGTGGAGAAGTTGAAAAAGTACAGCGCGAATCCCAGGGGTTCGTTGTCGGCTTCGGCCATTATGGCGTGGGCCACCGGCCCGGGCCCGAACAGGGCGTCGTACATCAAAGGCGGCGTCGCCACCGCCGAGTCCGGATCGCGCTCGAACGTGGCGAGTTCCTTTACAAGGGCGAGGATCGCGGGAATGTCAGCAGCTGTGGCGGGCCGCACGCGCACTTCGGTCATGATTCCGTTTATCTCCGTCAGGGCCGTGCTTACACGCGGTTGGCGCGGTAGCTTTGGCGATGGTTAAAGGTATGCGCGGAGAGCGGGATCCGCGCTGGCCGTCACCGTGCCCGCTTTGCGAGAGATCACCATGCGCAGCAATGGTTCTGCAGCGTTACTAACGGTGGCTCTGGCGGCTGCCGCGGCTGGCTGCGCTTCAACTGGGGCACCGCAGGAAACGGACAGGCATATCACGATGTCGGGCAATGCCAGCCAGACGACACTCGACGTGAATGTTCACGACACCCAGTCGGCGACAAACCAGGATATCCCGGTTACGGTCGTCAAGGCTTTCGACGCACTCACGCCCGCGTACGTGAAGCTCGGTATCAAGGACGCTGCAGTAGTCGACAATACCGGTGGTATCTACACTATCGGCGCGCGCAACATGCGTGTTCACGGAACACTCGCGGGTGTGCCAATGTCCGCGTACATCGACTGTGGCAATGCGCCGATGTACAATCCAGCCAACACCTACGACATCAATCTTTCGGCGACAACGTACGTCACCGCCAACAATACGGGTGGGGCTTCGCTGCACACGCTGAGTCTCGCCCAGGCGACAGATCCGGCCGCCAACACGCAGCCGGTGCACTGCACATCTACTGGAGGCTTCGAGAAGAAGGTCGCCGAGCTGGTTTCGACGGATCCGTAGAAAACGAAAAGAGGCGAGATTCAACGGCTTCGCCTCCATCCAGTGGGTGGATGCAATGCAGCTAGCGATGCTCTAACGCGTCGCTAGTGAAGCGTTATCGACCCGTTCACCGTGTTCGCGATTAGACGGCGGCCGCCACTGCCCACCACACCATCTCCACGGGTATGGCGTCTATCGAAGTCAAGTGGATACTTGCTGTCGATAGATCCATTGGCGACGCTCAACCTGACATCAGCGTTTAGCTGCGCCGGAGCGGCGATGTCGATGTTGCCGTTGACAGTGTGGAATCGCATGTCACCGGATCCACCCGAACCCATCGATGCGTGCACCGACCCATTTACCGTTTCGGCGGATACAGTCCCCCCGCGCGTGTCGACCGTGACGTCACCATTCACCGTGCGAGCGGACACCTGGCCGCTCACCTGCGACACGCGAACTGATCCGTTGATCGTCCTCGCCTTGACGTCGGACAAGATACCGTCGACACTCAGCTCACCATTGACCGTGTTCGCATCGGTGCTCACACCGTTTGGCACCTGCACCGATATTTCCGCCGTAACATTGCGGCGGCGATCGCCGTTGTTATTTGAATTGTTGTTGTGCACACCGTCGGCATCACATGTTGAGGTATCGCTCCACATCGCGCAGATAGTCAGATTGTTTCCATCACGCACAACGGCGTAGTGCACGCTGCGCGGATCCCCGCCAGAGTGGACGTGCTTCTCAGCTCGGACATGAACATTGCCGTCCGGACTGGCGGTGAAACGGAGAGCGCCGTTCAGGCTGTACAACTTTAGTGAGCCCCCACTCTGAATCGCGCCCTCCCAGCTCCACGATGCCCCATCACGCCCGAGGTCCTGCTGCGCCGCAAGCGGCGCCGTTGCCGCAAACGCGGCGCAGGCAGCAGCCATCAAATACGCGGAAGTTCTAATCATTGATTCCCCTGAGATATATGTACACTACCGCTGAATGTTTCCACACGCAGGCGGCCGGAGCCGCGACCAATAACGTACTCATAATTTGATCCGTCATCGTCCGAATACGAATTCCGGCGGCGCGTGGCACCCGGATAATCGTTTGAAACGGACCCGCTGAATGTTTCGACACTGATCGCCACATTCGCGTTGCTCGCCAGCCGGATATTGCTCGTGCCCGAGTGCGTCTCGAAGTCGTAGCGACCGGTGGGGCTCACGGGTCCGGCGAAGTCCAGACTTCCGCTAACCGATGTCGCGTGCACCCTGTCCCCACGTACTCCGGTCACGAGTATAGGCCCGCTCACCGTCTCCGCGCTTGCCGATCCGCCTACACCCGTGAGCGAGATCCGACCACTCACGTTCTCCACACGTGCGTCGCTGGCGACGTTCACGACCGTAATACTACCTGACACCCCTTGAACGTTCAGCGTCGAGCCAAGATCGCGGAGCTTGACGGAGCCGCTAACAGCGCTCACTTCCACCGGACCTCGCACGCCAGACGCGTCGATGCTTCCGCTAACCGACGACAGTGTCGCCCTGGCTCCTGCTGGCAAGGTGACCTCGTAGCTCGCGCTACCAACGTCGCCGCCGTTGCGGCTACCATTGCGGCTGCCGCGCCCATCCCGCGACTGTTCAAGACTCAGGTGCGAGTTGCTCGCATCGAACTGCAGCGACCGCTCACCGGAAGTGCTCGCGACAACACGCACCTGGCTCCGGTCCCACGTCGAGACGCGCATTGTGCCCGAGACAAGTGAAAGATCAACCGTTCCGCTAGGCGAGAATGCGACAGTGGTATCGATCCGTGCAACGCCTTCGTCGCCGAACAAGTGTGGTGCGCGTGGTGCACGAGGTGGCCTCGGCGCCTCCGAAGCGGGCGGAGCCGGTGGTGCTGGCGGGGTCGGCGGTACTGGCACAACTTGAGCCATGCACGGTACGACGCCGGCTGACAATGCACTCAGTATCGTAGCCAGGATCACTGCTCGAACGCGTGATCCCGATGATGTGTTAGTCATGATCTTTCTCATCCTCATGCCGCCGGAAGAAGTGCCGCAGCGCGAAGCAGCCCTGTCTTCTTCGCAAGCGTGCGGTCCAATTGGTCATTCAGTAGCGCGCTATTCGGATCTCTTGCGAGCGCCGCCTCGGACTGACTGATAGCGTCATCGATGACGCGCAGATTCTGTTCGATGACCGCGACTGTTGCGGGATTCAGCTGGCCGCGGCGAGCTTCGAGAGCATCGTGAAGTGTCGCGATTTCAGAATCGTATGTCTTTCTCACCGCGTCGCTCGTGTTGTACTGTTGCTGCGACGCGAGCACTGCCGCAGGCTCGTGATCGGGGATATCCGAGCCGGCGCGGATATCCGAACCAGAGTGGCTGCCGTGCGAAGGAGCGCTTTCGGCAGGCGTGGCATTCGCGAGCCGGCTCGCCTCGCGCAATGCAGTGTCCGGCGCAGCCGAGTCCGCAACGACCGGCGACACGCCGTGTGCGACGGCGGGCGTTGTCGGCGCGGGCTGCGTCGTAGCAACCGCCGCGGACCCACCACCGCGTAACGACGAGCGCGCTGTGAGCACGTACGTAACTGCGGCGCTCGCGACGACGAGGGCCGATGCTGCGATGAGCATCGGTACCCAGCCCCATGATCTGCCACCGATACGCGCCGAACGCACGGACATTGGAATTACGCGCGCCGTTATACGGCTCTCGATCGCCGGCCAGAGATCGTGTTCCGGCACGATTCCCTCAAGCAGCTCCGCATTATCCTCGAGATATTTCGCCACACTCTCTTCCACCTGCTCGTCGCCCATCAACGGATCTTCATTCGTCATGCGAGTGCCTCCCTGAGAAGCCGCCGAGCCCGGTGGAGCTGTGCCTTGCTTCCACCTGATGTGATGTCCAGCATCTCCGCAATTTCTTCGTGCTTGTAACCCTCAACATCGTGCAGCGCGAATACTGTTCGTGCGCCCGGTGGAAGTCCCGCGATCGCGGTCGCGAGATCCATGTTTTCAGTGTGAAATTCGTGCGGCGCCAGAGGTGGTGCCGCCTCGAGCACGTCGTCGCTCTCCGTGCGAGCACGGTTCCGCCGCTCGTTGCGTTGCGCTTCCAGCACGACGTTCACCGTGAGCCGGTGCAGCCAGGTCGAAAACGCTGATTCGCCACGAAACTGTGGCAGCCGCTCCCACGCTCGCACGAACGCATCCTGCGTTAGCTCTTCAGCTCTCGCGCGGTCGCCGCTCATCCGCACGCAAACCGCATAAACCCGATTAAGGTTGGCTCGATACAACCGCTCAAACGCACGCCTGTCCCCGTTCGCGGCGAGCTTCACATCCGGCTCTGCGACGGTGGGACTCATGGTCTCGGGCGAGGTGGCAATGGCTGTTTGCATCGGTCCTGCCAATATGATGGACCCGACACGCGAAAGGTTTGAACGCTGTTTGGGGCCCCCCGAGCCTACCCCCTCAGAGCGGCGACGAACTCGGCGCCCAACACCTCGGCCTGCCACCGGCGGAGCTCCGGGATCTCCTCGAGAGCCTCGCTGCTCGTCGGCTTGCGACGGGCAACCGCTTCGAGCCGGTCGCGGGCGCAAAGTACTCCCGGGTCCAGCTTTAGACGCGCAGCAACTGTGTCTCGAACGGTCTTGAGCTTCGCAACGTTGGCGTCGAAATCCGGGTCGTGGTCCCACCGGGCAGCGCGCGGAAATCTGGGAAGGTCAGCCTCGGGTATAGCCAGCCCACGTGCTACGGCGTCGATCAGCTCTGCGGCGTGGCGTTCGACTACCCCGCGCGGAACACCCTTGATCGCGGCGAGCTGCTCCCGCGTCGCGGGATGGACGCGGGCAATCTCGAACATCGCTTCATTGCCCATTACCCTGAACGTGGCACGGTCCAGCGCCGCGGCACGCTCGTCGCGCCATGCCACCAGCTCGCGGAGCACGGCCAGCTCACGCCGCTTGAGGTCGCGCGCACCCTTGGTCCGCATGAACGCCGTGGCCGGATCGTCCGGCGCAAACTGGACCGATTCGAGACGCTCAAACTCCTCTTCGGCCCAGGCGATGCGTCCAAGAGACTCGAGGCCGGTTCGCAGCTCATCACGCAGGTCCAACAGGTAGCGGGTGTCCTGCGCCGCATAATCCAGCATGGCCGATGTTAGCGGGCGCATCGACCAGTCAGCACGCTGGTGCTGCTTGTCCAGCTTCACGCCGAAGAACTTCTCGAGCAGCGCCGCAAGCCCGAATGCTGGAATACCGAGCAACTGCGCGGCGATTCGCGTGTCAAACACATGCGTGGCGCGCCATCCGTAATCCTGGCGGAGTAGACGGAGGTCGTAGTCGGCATCGTGAAAGATTACTTCCACTTCCCGA
The DNA here is from genome assembly GCA_039936295.1 of Gemmatimonadaceae bacterium. GTDB lineage: Bacteria > Gemmatimonadota > Gemmatimonadetes > Gemmatimonadales > Gemmatimonadaceae > Fen-1247. The sequence goes on along the minus strand of JBDTIP010000173.1, from coordinate 7,461 downwards.
TTTTCCATAAGCGAGCCAAGCTTCGGAAGCACGCCGGCGTGCAGCGGATCGATGATGGCGCTATGATGCTGCGTGGAAAGCTGAAGCAGATATATACGATCGACGTAGCGGTGGAAGCTGGCACCTTCGGTATCGATTGCGAGCTCCCTCACATCGGCAACAGAATCGAGGAACAGCGCAGCTCGGTCTGCGGTGTCCAGGTAAACGGGCTGGTACGGATCTGCCATACCTCAATCTATCATGACCCCTATTAGATCCCCGCGGCACTCAGGCTGGCGGACGCGCGATGTAGCCCGAGCGGCTATAGTCGTGATGCTTGTGGGCGTCGGCGGCTACGTAGTGTTCCGTGCACACAATCTGATATTCGTCGCATACATCGGAATGCTGCTGGGCTTGGCGGTTTCGGCCGGCGCGGCCAGGCTGCGTCGGTTCGGAATCGGCCAGGGCATCGGCGCAGCGCTCATCGTGATGGCGTCGATCGCCGTTCTGGTGGGGTTCGGAGCGTGGACCGGTCCGACGGTGCGGAGCCAGTACCGCGAGCTCAAGCAACGCCTGCCCGAAGCCTTCGTCAAGCTCGATACATGGGTCGGCCAGCGCCAGGGTGGCCTCGTTGGATCGCTTTTGTCAGATGAATCCGATTCCACAACTGTGGCGCCATTAACGGAACATCAACCAGACAGTATAGCTGAACCCGGACCCACGATAGCGGATTCACTGGTTCACCTCCGCGCGCTAAGAGAGCGCTTGCTCAGCCGGAGTTCCGGTGGTACTGGCTACATCTATCCGGTCATCCACTCCACGGTCGAGGCCGCCGCTGGCATCGTCATCATCTTTTTCATGGCGATCTACATCGGAGCCGATCCACGACTGTACCGAAACGGGATCGTCGCCCTTATCCCACACCGGTCCCGCAAGCGCGGGGAGCAGGTGCTGGAAGCGATAACCCTGGCGCTCAGGCGCTGGCTGGTGACTCAACTGATTGCGATGGTTGTGATGGGTCTCGTGGCCACGGCTGTCCTCACGGCGCTCAATGTGCGCGCGGCACTCCCACTTGGCATCCTCTCCGGATTGTTGCAATTCGTCCCCATGGCTGGCCCGCTGATAAGCGCGATTCCGGCCATCGCCATGGGCTTCGTCGATTCGCCGGAGAAGGCTGCCGCGGTGATGGTCGCATTCTACATCATCCACTTTCTGGAGAGCCACGTACTGATTCCCCTCCTCATGAAGGAGGGCGTGAACCTGCCGCCGGTGCTCACAGTGCTCACCCAGGCCGGTATGGCATTGGCCTTTGGCGTCATGGGCCTTTTTGTGGCCGTGCCGCTGTTGGTGCTCGTGATGATCCTCGTGAAGATGCTGTACGTGGAAGACGTAGTGGGGGATCCGACGCCGCTTCCCTTCGTTACGGAGCCAGCACCGGAGTGACGCTAGCATAGCTGTTGAGCATGGCGTGACGATGGTGCAAATTGAGCCAATGAATCAGTACCCGAATGAGACTGTCGCCGCGGCGCCATCCAAAGTGCCATCCAAAGTGCCAGCCAAGGCGTCACCCGAGGCGCCGGCCAGCGTGCCGCGTTCAGCCGCGGAGCTGACGCCCGCAGCTCGGGCTGGCGCAGTCCTTTTCCGGCACCGCGGCTGGCTGCCGATCCTCTTCCTCGGCATCCCCCTCGTAGCACCCGGAGCGATGTCGCCCGAGCTCTGGGTGATCGGGCTGTCCCTCATACTGGTCGGGGAAGCGTGGCGCATGTGGGGGGTCGCCGCCGCCGGCACTTCGACGCGCCGGCGCTCGCGCGAGGTCAACAGACTCGTCACCTACGGGCCGTTCGCGCGGAGCCGCAACCCGCTCTACAACGGCAACTTCCTGATCTGGATGGGCTTCGCCGTAATCTCCGGCGTGTTCTGGTTCCTGCCCGTCGCAATCGTACTCTTCGCGATCGAATACTCACTCATCGTGAGATTCGAGGAGGGCGTACTCGAAAGCACCTTCGGCGCCGAATATCTCGCATACAAGTCCCGAACCGCGCGCTGGATTCCGAGCACGTCATCAACTCCGGCTGAGGGAGAGATGGACTGGCCGCAAGCGTGGCGCAGCGAGGTGAGCACCTTCATGCAGTACGTCGTGCTAATCGTCGCATTCATCGTCAAGAGCCGCTACGGCATCGGCGGCGGGCCAATCCCCTAATCGCGCTCGCTGACTGGTTGAAGATCGCATTCATCGAGGCGTTGTCGTTAGCGTAACCGTGTGCGCCTCCCTCCGGTCCACGTCTGCCGCCGCGAATACGGCGGTCACTGGGCGCCGCATTTTTTCATGGATGCGATCCGATCGAGCGGTTGAGGATCGCGCTGACGACCCCAGAAATAGCAAAGGCGCCCGAGGGCGCCCCGCAAAATTACGCGATCCGAAGCCTGCGTGGAATTTCAGCGCTGCGGCTTGCCTGGAGGGTTTGGCCCCTTGAAGACTTCCGCATTGAGTGTGATGTACGATCGCAGGGTCTGTGGCACGTCCTCTTCGGGAAAGATCGCCGTTACGGGACATTCCGGCTCGCAGGCGCCACAGTCAATGCATTCATCCGGGTGGATGAAAAGCTGGTTCTCACCCTCGTAGATGCAATCCACGGGGCAGACGTCGACGCATGCGCGGTCCTTCACGCCGATGCAGGCTTCAGTGATTATGTAGGGCATATTTCATGGTAGGTTCGGCCAGCGGGCCATACCATGAAAGATAGGCCGGTTGAGGGAGATTTCAACATCGGGAGTCTTACCGAGTGCCGTGCCCGATGGGCTCAGCGCCAGGGTGGCAGACTGCCCTTCCAATCGAGATCAGGGTTGTCTCTGAATAGCGTGGCCTTGCGGCCGATCACCTGCACCACGGCGGCGCCTGTCGCTTCGGCGAGCGAGTTGGCGATCTCCTTGATCGGCGCCGCGAGATTCCGGCTGATGTCCACCTTCACGAGCTCGTGGGTGCGCAGTACGTCGTCCATCGTCTGAACGATGGCGTCAGTAATGCCGCCATGTCCGATGTGAACCAGCGGGCTCAGGCGCTGGGCTTCGCCGCGCAGATGGGATCGCTCCTTACTGTTCATCGCTCGTGCGCACCTTTCCGGAGATGGTGAAGAATGTTCTGACATCCAGCGCGGGACTGTTCCAGTAATCGCGCCGTCCTGGATCGCGGCGCATTGCCTGAAAATGAAGATGCGGAACTGGCGCATTTCCAGTCATTCCAACATACCCAAGAAGCTGCCCCTGCAATACGTGCTCCTGAGGAGCGATACCGTCGGCGTAGCCTTCCAGGTGCGCGTAGTAAAAAATGTAGCGCCCGGAATCGACGCTCATGTATATCGTGATGCCGCCGAGTGCGTTGCGACTCAACCGCATGATGGTGCCATCTTCGGCAGCAATGACGCGGCTGCCCTTGGGAACAATGATGTCGCTCGCGCGGTGCGTGCGTCCATCGTCGCGTGCCTCGTTGAAGCTGTCTGGTATGCTGCCAGGAAGTACACCCTCCACAGGTACCATCAACGGATTTGCATCGAAGTACGCGATATCATCCGCGTCTGCCGGCACACTCGCGGTTCCGCCCGACTCGGCCGGTTGTGCTGGCAGTGTCCGCGGCGCCCCCTCGGGTATCGGAGCAGGCAATGGCGGAAGCGGCCGAATGCTCGCGCCGCATCCGACTGCCGCTACCACCGCGGCGATCCAAAGAATCTTCAAAGCCTGCTTTGGTAAGCTGCCCATCTCCGTATCAGGTATCAGCGCCAACGCCGGTAAGCGCAACGCTTTTCGCCCACAATTCTTCCTGCAACCGCTCGTCGTGGCTCATCCCGGCTGACTGCACGACACTGCACTTGTCAAAGTACTCTCCCGTAACGCCCTCTACATCGGGCGACGCAGCAAGATAGACGGTCGTGCGCGCGCCTTTCTCGGGCGATAGCATGAACAGCCGCATGAGCATATTGAATACTGGAACCTGTCGCCAGATTTCCGTCGCTACCACGCCCGGATGCAACGCATTGGCGGTGACACCACTACCGGCCAGCTTGCGCGCGAGAGCATGTGTGAACATCACGTCTTCCAGCTTGCTGGCCGCGTACATCGCGATATTCCGGTATCGCCGCTCGCCCTGCAGATTGCCGAATTCCAGCCGGCCTCCCTTGTGCGAATGCGAAGCAACGTTCACGATGCGCGCATTCCCAGCTGCACGCAGCGCGGGGAGCAGCAGGTTTGCGAGCATGAAGTACGCGAGATAATTCACGGCAAACGTGCGCTCGATCCCGTCCACGCTCAGCTCTCTCTTCTTGAGTGCGAGCCCGGCGTTGTTCACCAGCACGTGGATCACCGGATGCGCCGCCAGCACCTCGCTCGCGACGCGGCGGACTGCTGCCTGCGACGACAGATCGGCGACGTGGAGTTCCACACTTCCGCCGCATCCACCTCTGGTTGCAGCGGCGGAGATGTCACCCATCGCGCGCTCGGCTTTCTCTCGATTTCGGCAGATCATCACGACATGTGCGCCCAGCGCCGCGATCTGCTCCGCGGCCGCCTTCCCTATCCCCGTGTTTGCGCCTGTAATGATGCAGACGCTGCCCTGCATCGACGCCGTAACCGGCTTACATGCCACAGGAGCCTCGCTGAATCCGCGCTGAGCCACGACTGCGTTGTCTGTTCACGTAGTCGAATCTAAGACGCGAAACGGCCCTGACGACAGAGTTTTCGTCAGGGCCGTGTTACCGCTACGGGAGTCATAGTCTCGTGGACCTAGATTATGCCGTTCGCCCCCGGCGCGGTGGCGGCCTGGATCGACAATGGCGAGTCGAGACGTACGACAATACGTCCCCCGATCGGCAGGCATGCATCGTACTTCTCTGTCTGGTGCGCGAGCACTGCACCCGCAGCGGCACCGCCAGCAGCACCGATGATGGTGCCTTTGGTTCTGGATCGCCCGCCGAAGATGTTACCGAGGATGGCACCGATGACCGCGCCGCCACCGACCTTGGCCGCGTCGTTGTTGTCTGGTGCCTTCACCTTTTCCATGGCGGCGCTCACGATCTCGCCGTTCACGGGGTATGTCTTCCCGCTGTAGGCGATGGATCGGACTACGAAGCCGATGTTCATGTTCTCGCCGGCCTGTCCGCTGCGGCCTAGCGAAGTCACTTCGAGGACGGCCGTAGCGCCTGCCGGAATGACGACACCGTTGGAGCCAGTGACGGCTTCAGCCAGCGTAGCGGTAATCCTGTCACCGACGCTATTGGTGTTGGTGCAGACCCGCTGACCCGAGCTGAGGCCGAGGTTGGTTCCAGCGGAGACGACCCCAACTCTACCCTCGCTGTTGCCGGCGGCGGCTGGCGCCCGCACTACCGTGTTGCCAGACGGTGTAGTGGTCGGGGCTGGCGCGACAGCGACCGGTGCCGGCTCCCGTCGGCGCGGCGGCGGAGTGGTCGCGACGCGTCGGCGCTCCACGACTTGAGGCTTGGACGTCGCCGGCGATGGTGTCGCCGGGACGTCCTTGAGCTGGGGCTGCGACGTGGTGTCGTTATTGGCCAGCTGAAGATCGTGTGTCAGAGACGAGTCCTGGGCAAGCGCATCCTGGCCGGACTTGTTGTCACCTTTGCATGCGGCGACGGCGAGTAGGGTCACTACACAGAGCGCCGCTGGACTGGTTATTCGCATTGAGTTTTTGGGTGCCTAGTATGTGCCGCGAAGGATTGGCCCTCGCTGGTTGATAACAATCCCGCGGTGGCCGCGCGGATCGCAATGGTCGCCGTCGACGACTCCGCCTCGTAAAATCGCACTTCCGATGGCTCCGAGAAAGCCACCGATGCCGCCCCCACCATCACCGCGAGTGTGCACAACCGGCTCCGGCACGTCATTCGGGCCGGCGGGCGCGTTCATAACGGCGGGAGCTTGCGCGACCACGATCGTCGGGACCGTTGCCGCAACGACTTCCGTAGATGCCTCGGTTACCGGCATCGGTGCGAGTGTAGTGGGCGCATCCGCGATCTGCACCGGCGCCGACTCAGCAGCGTGCCGTCGCGCTACGAATCGCGTGGACGTGCTCGCCGTGCGCATCGCGGCTCGCGCCTGAGGTGATAGCTCTTCCGCGGACACTACAGTCTGCAATCCGGCGTGTGGAGCAAGGGCGAGGGGGTCAGTGGCCTTCGCTGCATTCAGGTCCTTGGCCAGCTCTGCGTTCATTCCAGATTCGGTTCCCTTGCACGCGGCAAGGCCCAAAAGCACCGCGGCGGAAACGACCAGCGACCCGTAACGCATGTGTCCTCCAGGGACGTCCCTCGACCATATTTCTACCCTTGTACAACAACCCCCGAGTGTCTGTCAAAGTTCCCTCGCGAGGTTACGCTATCCTAGCCCATTCGAAGCTACTTCATTTCACGGTCGCCGCCGTCCTGGCGCTCGGCTGCTCGAGCCCCGTTCCCGGCGTCAGCACGATTGAGAGGATCCGGGCCGAACGGGCGATCCGCGCCGAGGTTGCGGACGCGTACGACTTCAGCCGCCCGGACGTTCCCGGGAACCTTATGTCGCTGTACGCGCCCACTGGCCCCATCGTGTCCGCGAGCGGCGGCAGGATCACGACCTCGCGAGACACCGTCCGGGCTGGAATCGAGGCCTTCTGGACCAATGTTGGGCGCAATATGCGCGACGCGCACATGGAATGGACGGCAATGCACATATACGTGCTCGCGCCGAACGTGGCCGCGATGACAGCGACGTACAGGATTCCCCACAAGCAGCCCAACGGCCTGCCGCACGTGATTGGAGGCGCCTGGACCGCCGTCTTTGTCCTCCGCGACGGACGGTGGGTGATCGTTCAGGAGCATCTCTCGGATAATCCAATAGCGAACTGATCGGTGTTTACCGCGAGGGGGCCCCTGCCGCCGCCCGGTGTGCCCTTTGCAGTCGAAGGATCGTCAGAAGGGACAATGGTGGAAGAGAACCTTCACGGCACGCCCTACCTGATTCACGCCTTCGAGCACAAGGCGTATCCAATCCCAGCCGATCGGCCGCTTTCGATCGGGCGGGAGACGGCCTGTGACATCACCGTAAACGAAGTAGCCGTTTCGCGACACCACGCCGAAGTGAGACGTGAAGGCGAGAGCTTCGTTCTGCATCCCATCGGGTCGACAACGACGGTGATGAATTCTCTCCCGGTGGTCAACCCACAACCGCTACGCGAGGGATCCGCTTTTCTAGTGGGAACGATGAAGTTCGTCTTCACCAAGGAGAAGCTGCCGGTAGCGATGAAGATAGCCACCCCGACCGACCGACCCAACACGGTTGACGCGCGGCGCCCGACGCTGACGTTCCCGGGCCAGCCGAACGCACCCGACGTTCATCAGCCGAAATCGAGCTTCTCGAAAGTGCCGTTGATCCTGTTCGCCGTTGTCGCCGCCGCAGGCGGCGCGGCCTACTGGGCGCTCACTCTCAGATAGCGCCAGCGGCGAACGCGAA
>JBDTIP010000172.1:0-12470 GCA_039936295.1 Gemmatimonadaceae bacterium | reverse complement strand
CGCAGGCGTCGCTGATCTACGCCGGCCTCGCAACGATCCAGACCGTGCGCATCGCTCGCGACGGACACTACGCCAACTTCTTCCTCCGCCCCTCCGCGAACGGTTCCGTCGACATCGGCGTGGCGCTGCTTCCGGACAGGCGCTGACGCCGAGTCCCGCCCGGTTGAATCACGCGCAGTCGCCGTTGGCGGAACCGCAGTCCAGACCGCACCGTCCGAGGTACGCACCACCTGACGGAGCCCAAGTTCACGAGCGAGAGTTTCGGGCGCGATGAAATCCGGACTGGGCTCGTCAAACCCGACCATATAGCCGTCATCCGCCCGGATCTGGGCAGCGAACCCGGAAATGTCTCCGGCGTCTGTGCTGTCCGGAAGCTCGCGCGCGATGCGCTGTGCATGGAAGTAAAGTGCCGCCGGCCAGTTGGAGTAAAGCGGGTGCCCTTTGCCATGCGCGCGCACCCATGCGATGAGCGGCGAGCTACGCCAGTTGGCGCCAGCGAAATCGCTTCCTTCCGTCGTGGCGTAAATAGCATCGTTGATCGTCGCGGTGGCGGCAGCACCCAGCCACGCAATGCCGACAACGAGTATCGCGGCGTGTACTGGAAAATGATACGCCCGCCACCAGTACCCAACCGCTGTCACGCTCGCTATCTCCGTGAGAACGATCAACGGCGCTAGGATCCGCCAATCCAGTGGAATCGTTCCACCAACGAATGCACGCGACGCAAGAATCACGATGATATAGCACGCACCAAATAGCGACGCAGCCGCGATGAGCGTCGAGACGCCAGCAACGCGAAGCCTGCGCAAGCGGTTTGCCCCCGTGTCGCTGGCCGCCGTGATCAGGAACACGATTAGCGCAATCACCATCAACAGAGCGAGCGTGCGCTGTACTGTGCCGTCAGGCAGCAGCGGCGCCAGCCATTCCGCGATCGTATCGCGCGCCTGCAGGATCGTGGCGCCCCAGTCGCCATACAGCTTCAGTTTTGGCGTGGCATGCCGGTCTGGCGCGGCCGCCGTGCGCGCGAACCAGACCACTAGCGCAATCAAAGGAATGAGCCCTACGGCGATCGCGCGTCGCACCCGAGTACGTACGTCATGGCGCGCGTCGATAAGCATCCATATCACCGCGGCCATGGGCGCCGCGGCGCCCGCGTAGCGCACCATTACTAATGCGGTTGCAAGAACGCCGAGCAGGATCAGCCGGTCGCGCGCGTGCACCATCGCAATGAGAAACAGCAGCATGAGCGCGATGAACAATGGCTCGCTCAACACCGAGATATACGTATCGAACACCGCCTGCGTCGCTAAGACGACTACGGCGCCGACTACACCTGCCGGTAGACCAAGTGGCGCCCCGATGAGCATAACGATCGCCCCTGCGGTCACCGCTGCGGATATGATGTTGATCCATCGCGCCGCCTGCGTCGGCGAAGCGCCGAAGTACACCGGCAATGCAATGGCCGCCGGGAAACCCGGCGGCCAGAGCGATAGTGTCGATGTCGAGTCAGGACGTTCCCACTCCGCCGTCGGGACGCGCATCCGTCCGTCGTGCGCGAGCGAGCTCGCGGCGCCCAGATAGGCCATCGAGTCCGGGTCTAGGCCAGGACCTGGCGGTTGGGTCGAAACAAAAACGAGGGCCGCGGCTACTACCGCGGCCCCCACAACTGTTGGAAGTCTCAGTTTCGTGGGTTGGTTGATGTCGGCATCGTACCAACGTGCATACTAGACTCCTAATGAGACATTGTCGAGGTATCACGCGGGTGCGTCGGGTTGGCGCGCGGCATCATAGGGCTCGTCTTGTGGGTATCGACCATGCCGCCGCTCCCACTCATGCCCGGCGTCCCGTGGCCCGTTTTCATGGAGTCGCGCATCCCCGAACCATGATGAAGTGTCGTCGAATCGCGCATGTGTGCTCCACGCCGCATCATTGTAGAGTCCCGCATCATGTGCCGGCGCCCGGCGCTGTCCCGCATCATCGTGGAATCCCGCATGGTGCGGTTCATATTCCGCTTCATGTTCCGGTCCATGTTCCGGTCCATGTTCCGTTTCATGTTCCGCTTCATGTTCCGGTCCATGTTCTCATGCATCGCACCAGCACTGGTGCCGCCCGCGCTCATCGATCCAGCGGTTTCACCGCGCGCACTGGCCAGCGTGGGAGCAGTGATGCCATTTCCGAAGCCGATATTCATGGCTGTAAGCATCGCAGTAGGCGTGCTGGCACCGCTGTACTTTGTCTCACACTTCTTTACGTCGGCGCGCGTGGTTGCATCAACACGTCCGGTGATATGCGTGGTGCCGCAGCCATCGTCGCGGAGCTGCTGCTGCAACGCGAGCGTCTCCACGCGGGTAAGTCCTTGCGCGAATACCGGTGCCGTGCAACAGCAGGCGGCCACACAGGCGCCGAGCAAACTGTACTTCATGATAAGCCTCCAGAGGGTGTCCATGCGCGTGATACCGCGCTACACCCTCCGGAAGGCAAACCGCGGGCCCAAACCCTATTTCAACACCGCATGGGCGACGATGGCTCCAATTCCCAACAGCGCTGCAGCCGCCACCAGCATCGTCGCAGGGTTCAGCGCAAAGGTGCGCTTGTACCATGGACGCCCGCGATAGGTGTCTTCAGGCAGTGAATCCATGATGCGTTTGTGAACGTACAGTGGAGTCGTCCGGCTCCGGAGGGTCTCAGCCTCGTCGTGGATCTTGTTCCAGAGATCCACAGAATCGTTGCCACCCTGAGTTGCGCGAACCACCGCTATACTCACCTCGCCGTCGAGCCACTGGTGCAGCACGGCAGTCGACCCACCGTTCGGAATCGGAACCTCACGATCCGGCAGGTGGTTCGGCAGCGCACTGTCGGCGTCGTCTGTCTTCGATCGCGGCTGGAATCCCAGCTGTGGATCGGAATGATCTTCCGGAGCATTCAGGTCATCGTACATCACGCGTATTTCCCCTCGAGCAGGTGCTGGAGTGCCTCGCGCGCCCTGTGAACACGCATCTTGAGGGCTCCAACCGTTGTCCGCAACAGTTCCGCCATCTCCTCGTACGACCTGCCTTCGACGTGCTTCATGACGAAGGCCTCGCGGAGAGCTGGCGCTAGAGCGGCGAGCGCCACCTCGAGATCCGTCCGCAATTCATTGCGATCCAGTTCTTCTTCAGGCGTCGAATATGAGGACGGTTGATCGTCCTCTTCGTAACTGACGTGGGACCGCCGAATGTTCTTCAGCCAGTCCTTGCATGCATTCGCGACGATGCGAAATACCCACGCATCGAATCTGCCGCGGACCTCGCCCAGATGGGCATAAGCCTTTATGAACGACTGCTGTAAAATATCCTCGGCGACATCGGGACTTCCAGTCATTCCAAGGGCGTGCCGGTACAGCGGATCGCTGTATCGGACAATCAAGAGCTCGAACGCGTCCCGAGACCCGTTCAATACGCGTCGGATGACCTCCTGGTCGAGGTCAGCCTGGTCGACCTGGCCGGTCGCAGAGGTCACAGATGTTACCTGCGGTTACCTTGGAGGCACTGAATGCGCCTATTCCGGCCATAATATCCACTATTAATGCCGAGTACGCCACCCCGAGCTGTCAACGGCTTGCGAAAGTGTCGGAAAATCATATACTTAGCGCGATTTCTACCCTGTCCCTAACTAGCCGTCCATGGCAGATAAGTCAGTAACGCCTGAGGAGCAGCCGGAAGATCCGGCCACCTCGGCGGCGCCAAGTGTTGCCCCTCCCGCTCTCCCGCCCCCCCCTCCACCGAAGCGTAGCCCGGGTCACCGTGGCGCGGATGTGAAGGACACCGTGGCGGAGATGACGGCCAAGGCTCACGAAATCAGCCTCGAGGCTGGCAGCAAGATGGCCGCCGCGATGAAGGACGTCGTCAACGCCGCCGCCGGTCTCACTGGCTTCGTACTCGAGAGCGCCCGTGATCTGGTTCAGTATATGGTCCGCCGGGGCCAAATGACCCAGGAAGAAGCCGACAAGCTTATCCATCAGGCCGAAGCTGCCCAGGTTGGTCGCCCGGCTCCGCCCCCGCGCCCTGCGGAGCCAGAGCCAGAGCCTACGCCAAAGCCTGCGGCGCCAATGGCCGCTCCGCCTGCAGCTCCTCCAGTACCGGCCGCACCCAGCGTTCTTGCGGCCAATCGGCCAGATCACCAGGTCGAGCACAAGCCTGAGCACAAGCCTGAGCACAAGCCGGAACACACTCCGGAACACACTCCGGAACACAAGCAGGTGCCAAAGGTTGCTGCCAAGCCGGCAGAAGCGCCCAAAGTGAATGCCGCGCCCCCAAAGGCAGCAGCTAAAGCTCCGACCAAGACTGCCCCCAAGAAGCCAGCCGCTCGCACTGCCCACAAGCCGGAACACGCGGTTGCCAAGAAGGCAGCCAAGCCCGCAACCAAAAAGGCGACAAGCAAGCGGAAATGACGCCGGCCGAGCTCACGGCCGCGCTCGTCAAGCTCGATTCACGCAATCCATCGCTCGTTCCTGACGCTCCAGGCGAGCTAGAGGCTGCGCGTTTTCTCGCCACGTTGCTCGAATCCTGGCTGTTCCGCGTCGAGTTGCACGAAGTGGTGCCAGGCCGTGCCAACATTGTTGCCCGAGCCGGCCGTTCACTGCCGGGGGCGAAGTCACTGATGCTGAACGGACATCTCGACGTGGTCGGCGTCGACGGAATGTCACACCCGCCGTTCAGGCCCGACATCTCCGACGGCAGGCTCTACGGGCGCGGGTCGGCCGATATGAAGAGCGGCATTGCCGCAATGTGCATCGCCGCTCGAACAGCTGTGGAGTCCGGAATCGATGGCGAGGTCATAATCGTCGCCGTGATCGACGAGGAATACGAGAGTCTCGGAACGCGAGCGCTTATGGAGTCCGGCGTCCGCGCGGATGCTGCGATCATCGCCGAGCCCACCCGTCTGTCACTGTGCCCCGCCCATCGAGGCTTTGTCTGGGCCAAGATCGACGTGCATGGCCGAGCAGCTCACGGCAGCCGCTACGACATCGGAATCGACGCAATTACTCAGGCGGCACTCATAATTGCGGAACTCGATGGCTTGCAGTGCGAAATTTTGCCCCGGAGAACCCATCCGCTTCTCGGCCGCGCGTCCCTTCACGCGTCGCTAATATCTGGCGGCAGCGGGATATCGACATATCCGGACCTGTGCTCCATACAGATCGAACGTCGCACTCTGCCGGGCGAAACGGAGCAGACCTTCACAGCCGAGCTCGCGGCAGCGATTGCCGCAGTTCGTGTGTCGTATCCTCAACTCGACGTCGACGTTTCAATCACCACGTCTCAACGTGCGAGTGATGTCGCGAGCGACGCGCCAGTGATGCTCGAAATGATTCGAACGCTCGAGGCAGACGGGCTTCCAGTGCGTATCGAGGGAATGAGCGCGTGGACAGACGCCGCGCTACTCAACGAGGCTGGCATTCCGACGATTTGCTTCGGACCGGGCGACATCGCCCTGGCTCATTCTTCGACTGAATACGTTCCGATAACGGAACTGGACTCGGCGACTCGGGTCCTGACTCACTTTGTACAGAATTGGTGCAACAGCCCGCGCTGACATTCCTATTTTGTATGGCTGGACACGGAACGGATCCCAGCGATTAGAATCGTTGGATGCAACTGTCGACCAGACAATACAATCTGTTGGAACGCGCCATATCCGATGGGCGCCGTATCGTAGTGTACCGGCGGGGTTCCGAATTCGTCGTCAGGCCTGAGTCGCTCGGCTTGCGCGCTGGTCGTGAGGCAATCGAAACCGTGCAACCAGCGACCGGCGACCACATGACTATTTACCTCGACGACCTCGAAGGGTTCGAGATTGTCGATGCCTGATTCGCCAAATGAGCTAATCGCCGTCTACGCAGACGAATCATGCCTGGGCAACGGCCGAGAGGGAGATAACGCTGGCGCCGCCGGCGGTCTGGTCGAGTGGCAGAGCCCTACGACAGGGTGTATCACCCGCTGGGACTACTGGATCAGCGAGCCGGCTACCACGAACAACCGCATGGCGCTCCGCTCCGTGATCGAAGCGTTCGAAGGGGTCTCGGCCAAGCGCAAGCGCTTCGCCGTAGTCTTCACTACGGACTCTCGCTACATAGTGGACGGGATGACGACTTGGGTTCACGGTTGGGCAAAGCAGGGCTGGAAACGCAAGACCGGTCCGATTGAGAATCTGGAGTTGTGGAAATCAGCGCTGCGCGCGCTTGGGGAACACCACTGCGAATGGCGATGGGTGCGCGGGCACAACGGCCAGCCCCAAAACGAATACGTCAATCATCTCGCGACCCGAGCGGCAGCGGCCCAGGATTCATCCGGTGGCCTGATCCCGTCAGCGTTCGACGCGTGGCTGGAAGAACACGGGGGGACTGGCGTGACGAAGCAATCAGTTGCACCATTTCCGAACCACGAATCATTCAAAGGAAAGCACCGAGAATGGACGATTTAGATCGCCTTTACCGCCGGCTGGTGCACAACATCCGCGCAACCCGCCCGGAGTACCTCAAGATTCCGTTCACCGTTCGCGAGTTGTACGAACAGATGGTACCGTATCGCCACAATCGTCGGGAACTCGCGATCGAGACCAACGACGATTACGAGACCGCCGTGGCGCGCCTGCTCTCGGGCGAGCGCGACTACCTCACGGCGGATCCTGAGCTTCAGGAATCGCTCAGACGCGAGATCGCGTCGCCCACCGGCGATCCGGGAATTTTCAAGGATCACGCCGACGCCACCGTCACGTTAACCGCGGCTGCGGAGTCGGCGCTCACTCCTGTCCCAGCCACGGCTGGCGTCGGGATGACAACACCTGATACGCTGCCGAGGCACACTGAAGCAGCGCCGCGAACTGAGATGACACCTGGCCAAAGTGCCATGGCTGCATTTGATGCGATGTCGCCAGGGGCTAGCGCGCCAGAGGCAGCGAACACATCTGTACCGAGCCTGCTCGAATCCCTATCACCAGTCGAAATGCCGACCGGCTGCCGGTTCTGCAGTGGCACTCTTCCCGAAGACCGCGAAACGAACTTCTGTCCTCATTGCGGCGAGAATCTTCGCACGCGACGTTGCCCAGCGTGTGGATCGGAAATGGACATGTCGTGGAAGTTCTGCGTTACCTGCGGTCGCGCTACCGGATGAACAATCCGGGGGCGGCAATCAGTGTGGCTGCACCGACCGCGAGGCGCTCCCATTCCGGATGTCCGAAGTACGAATGGCGAGTGCCGCACGCGACCACGGGGTAATCGTATGGGATCTCGAAATCCGGCCGGAGGCCCGGCGGATGGAAGCACTTCGCAACGCGGGACAGTTTCGCAGTTCCATCATCAATCACGGTTTCAGGTCCTCATTGCACACGTGACTCAGCGATACGTGCGGCAAGCGCCATGACGAGCACCAATCCGATCAGCAACGCGCTGTACGCTGATGCGGTTCCAAAAGCGAAGGAGCGGAGCTGCGCCAGTATCTCGATGGAGATAGGCCGATTGCCATGCGTGTACAGCACCACGCTCGCTACGAATTCTCCGATTGCTGTAACGCATGCCAGCAATGCTCCGGCGACGATCCCGGGGCGCGCCGCTGGTAAGACTACGCGACGCATTGCCAGCCACCATGATGCACCCAGTCCGCGCGCAGCTGGCTCCAGCGATGGATCCATCTGCTTGAGCGAGCCTTCCACCGCCTGCGAGACCAGAGGGATATTCCGCACGAAATACGCCAGTGGAAGTATCCAGAATGTTCCGACGAGCAGTATCTTCCCCATCGCGATATTGTTGGTGTTGAATGTCGCGAGCAGGCCGAGCGCAACCGCTGTGCCGGGAATCGCCCATGGGAGCGCGACGAGCATCTCGAGCAGGCGCCGGCCGCTGAACTTGCGCGTCACTATGAGATATGCTCCCGCGACGCAGAACACAACATCCGCTGCCGTTGCCATGACGGACATCACGATGCTGTTCCGGATCGGCGTCCAGAGTTCGTTCTGCGTGAAGAGCCCCGCGTAATTGTGCGTGGTGTATTCCGGCGGGAGCATCTGCGTCGTCCAGGCACCATCCTTGGCAAACGAGACCAGAATTATCATCAGGTGAGGGAGAAGCAGCACCAGCACGATAAGGCCCGCGGCTATCGCGAGTGCAGCACGAGCCCCACGTGAGCGCACAGCATGCCGGCGCGCACCCCCCTTCCCGGATGCGACATAGGCACGCTTCCCCTCGAGCCACCGAAACAGCAGGAGGCCGCATACGGCGCTGATCGCGAGCACGGTCGTCTCGACGTACGCGAGGCCGATCGCATCGTTCAACTTCGAGTTCAGGATCTGAGTAGAGAGCACCCTGACACCGCCACCAAATACATACGGCGCGGAAAACGAGCCGAGTGCACTCATGAACACCAGCAATGCAGATCCCGCAATCGCCGGTGTGAGCAGCGGCAAGGTCACACGAGTCAGCCGCCGGATCGGGCTCGCACCGAGTCCGATGGCAGCTTCGTCGAGCGAAGATTCGTAGCGCTCGAGGCCTGCCGACACGAAAAGATAGACATACACATACATCGTGTATGCGTGGATGAATATGATGGCCCCAATTCCGTCGAGATGCCACGGAATGTCCTTGAGTCCCAGCACCATCTGCGTGACTTTCGTGATCACGCCCGTGTCGCCGTAAAGGAACAGGAATGATATGACTCCGACCAACGGCGGCAGTGCGGCCGGCAACAGCGCAGCGGCTCGCAGCAGAGTTCGGCCCGGAAAGTCAAAGCGCGTGAGAAGAAATGCGAGCGGCACCCCGATCGCCAGCGCTGCCACCACTGAAGCCACCGCGATGATGATGCTGTTCCGAAGCGCCTCAACGTCAGATGGCGATTCCACGAACTCGCGCCAGTGACCCATGCTACCTGCGATAACCGCCGCATTCGGATAGATGACGGTCCAGAACAGGATCAACAACAGTGGCAGTGCGGCAATGGTCGCGATGCGCTCCGCGCGGCTCCGGCGGCCGAGCCACAAGTATGACACTACGGTACCATCGGTACCGGCCGCGTCACCAGAACGCGCACCGCTTCACCCGGCTCGATCCTGTCGCGACTCGCGACGTCGACAGCGGCATCGTCCGCCAGCTTCAAACGGTAGACGAATTGCGAGCCGGCGAATCTGCGATTGGTCACGACGGCATCCCAGCCTACGCCCCCCTCTGTACGCGCAATCTCGAGCGCTTCGGGTCGGAGCACGACACTGCCAGCGACACCGTTCTGGACGCCCGATGCGGAACTGAGGTTCAGCTGCTGCATTACGCCACCGATCGTAACGATCGCCGAATCACCCGAGCGCGTCGCAGGCACGAGCGTCGCATGACCGATGAACATCGCAACTTCACGTGTCGCCGGTCGGTGGTACAGATCCTCAGCCGATCCATCCTGCAAGACCCGTCCTCGCGACAGCAAAACAACTCTGTCTGCTATCGCGAACGCGTCGTCCTGGTCATGCGTGACGAAAAGCGCTGGCGCCTTGGATTCCTTGAGCGCAATGCGCAGTTCGTCGCGTGTGCTCTGTCGCAAAGTCGGGTCGAGGTTGGAGAGCGGCTCATCCAGCAACAACAGCCGCGGGTCGATAACGGCAGCGCGCGCTAGTGCGACACGCTGTTGTTCGCCACCGGAGAGCTGCTGCACCATGCGCTGACCTTTTCCCTCTAATCCAACGCGTCGCAGCGCTGTATCGGCCCTCTGGCGCCGCTCTGCGCGAGCGACGCCGCGAGCCTCGAGTCCAAACGCCACGTTGTCAAGGACCGACATGTGCGGGAACAATGCGTAATGTTGAAACACCATGCCGAAGCCGCGTTTTGATGGGCCGAGCCGCGTGATGTCCTGGCCGCTGAAGCGCACGCGGCCCTCATCCGGTTGCTCATAGCCAGCGACCATGCGCAGCGTGGTTGTCTTGCCGGACCCAGAAGCTCCCACCAGCGCCACCAGCTCGCCAGGGCGTACGACGAAGGACACGTTATCAACCGCTCGCTGTCCTCCGAAAGAACGGGTTATGCCATCGACGACGAGGCCTTCGCCGGACTCGCTCAACCGCGTTTCCTGATGTGCGAATCCCAGTAGCGCATCCATTCGTTGAGGTGCTGCGCGAGCAGATTCTGATCAACCGGCATGGGTTTGATCTGTTGCATCGCAGTCTGTATCCACGCGGGAAGCGAGTCGCGCGGGATGTCGTCGCGCGCCGGGATACGCAGGAACTTCCGCGCAGCTTCGAGCTCCGCATGCTTCGATGTTACGAACTCGTAATACATTTCTGCCTCTCGCGGATGTTTCGTGCCGCGCACGATGGCGATGGCGTCAACCAGCAGCGGAGTGCCACTCTTGGGGATCACGTAATCGATCGGAATGCCCACGCGATCTCGCATCGTCGCGACGTCCGGCATATCCCAGAGAGTAATCAAGCCTTCGCGGCTCTTGAGCTTCTGATACAGGATCGTGGGGTTGAGAACGTATTCCTTGGTGTTGGCGTCGAGTCGCTTCAACCACTCGTACCCGCTCTCGGGCGAGCCAGTTTCTGTCACGCTCCTGGCGATCATCGCACCGAATATCGCGCGCATCGTCCCCGATGCGATCGGGTCGCGTATTATCACCTTGCCGCGCCACTTGGGGTCCAGCACGTCGTCCCAGTCCTGCGGCGCGCTGTCGCGTGGTATCGCGTCGCCGTTGTAGGCGATTACCTCCGGTGTCAGGTATGTGCCGTACCAGAGGTCGTGCGGATCGTGCGCCTCGGCAGGCACCGCGCCTGCCCACGTTGGACGGTATCGCTGCAGGAGGTTCTCCTTCGCTGCACGCGCGAACGACTCCGACGGCGCCCCGAACCAGACGTCGGCCTGAGGATTCACAGCCTCGCCACGAAGGCGGTCGAGCACCTCCTGCGACCCCATGTCGACCCACTGTACATCGATTGTAGGATGTGCCTTTTCGAACTCGCCCTCGAAGTACTTCAGCAGGTCGATTCCGTGCGGCGAATACACGGTCAGCACGGTCCTGTTGTCGTGGACGCACGAGCCGAGCGTCGCCGCGGCAACGGCGCAGGCGACGACCATTGTCAACCGTCGGAGCATCACCGCAGCAGGTTCGCGAATATGCGTGCGCCGCCAGGGACAGCGGCCGGTAGCTGGCGGAACAACGCGAGCGTAACGTACGTGTAATGCCCCTTTCCAACAGATGTGGTAAGCAGGCCGGCGCTGTTCGGCGCCTCACCTGGATCGTTCATGCGGAGCATGGTGGCGTAATGCGAGTCAAACGTAGTCGGCATGTACGTAGCGCGCTCCTGCACCCAGCCAACGAAATCCGCACTGGTAATCCGGTTTGGCGCGTTGAGCAAGCTGTTTCGTGGATCGATGATGGTGACTGGCGCGTTCTCGTCCGTCACGCGCGCCGCCGGGCGCGCCAGCACGATGGGATACGGCATGATCCCTGGCCGCTGCATCTCAGTCTGACCGTACTGCACCACCAGATTGCCGCCGCGACGTACGTAGCTCATGAGATACGCATTGTTATCGATCAGAACCCGATTCGCCTGATAAGCGCGCGGTCCAACGACGATCGTGCTGAAGCGCGACAGATCCGTCGTCGGCAGTGCGGTGGGGTCGATCAACTGTATGGTCAGTCCGAGGTCGCGGAGGGCGTCGGCAACGTTATCGCCCACGCCCTGGATGTAGCCGATGGTCGCGTGATCGGGGACTACGACGTCTACGGCCTGGATTGCGACATCGGCGGCGCGATACATCCGCTCCGGCGTTATGTGCTCGTATTCAATCGGTATAAACCCGACCGTGTCGCGTTGCGACCCATCCATCGCCACAGCATGTACGATGTGTCGCCCCTGCGACAACTTGCCGGCTACCCGGAAGATCACCGTGCGTGTTTCGCCGGCGCCCAGGGCCACTGTTCTCCCGGTCGAATCGGCACGCAGACCTGCGGGAAGAACGAGTGATACGCGAACCGCGTGCTCGGTGGGCCATGACGACCGCAGGGTTATCTGGAACGTCCGATCGAGCTGAGCACCTGCTCGCGCAAGCTCGATGTCGCGCGCCAGTGTTACAGATACACCAGGTGCGGTGGAGAGCGGAACCTCGATTTCGCCACGCACGGGATCAGCGTAGCGGTAGACCGCCGGCGTCCTGACGACGGTCGGAGCCATTCCGGGAAGCGTTACAGTCACCGGTAGCCATCCGCGCTTCTCACGCTCGTCATCCGATATGGAATCCGACGCGAACGCGAAGAGGTCGCCTATTCGCGGCCGCACAAGCCAGTACGGCTGCGTGATATGCTCCCCGTGTACGTACGCCGTGTGCACGGAAGCGCTATCCAGAACGCCGCGACGGTACACGGCCTCGTGTACCGCGACGCTATCACCGAGCGCGACTCGTTCGCGATCCGCGATAGCCTCCACATCTACTCCGGCTTCGGCGATCGCAATCCTGTCGC
>JBDTIP010000171.1:0-3752 GCA_039936295.1 Gemmatimonadaceae bacterium | reverse complement strand
CTGGCTCATACGCCGCCAATAGCACCTGACGCGCACAAGGGCACGCGCAAGAGCATCGCCGTGATTGCAGGTGCTGAGAACATGGGTGGCGCAGCTATCCTGGCGGCAACCGGCGCGTTGCGCAGTGGTGCGGGACTCGTGCAGGTGATAACCGCACTGGCCAACGTATCGTCGGTGCACACACTGATTCCGGAGGCACTCGTCGGTTCGCTCGACAAAGCATCGTCGATCATCGACGACTGGGCCGATGTGGTCCTGATTGGACCGGGGTTGCGCAATGATGATGCGACTCACTCATTCATTCGCGACGTGCTCTCAAAATGGCATGGCCCCGTTGTTGTGGATGCGGGCGCAATCAGCGCGTTTGATGGCGACGTGAACGGTCTTGCCGCAGTGTTACAGGGACATCCAGCTGTGATAACGCCGCATCCGGGAGAGCTCTCCAAGCTCATCGGGCGCGGTATAAACGACATTCTGGACAACCGGTTCGATGTGGGAGTCCAACTCGCGCGCCAGCTCGGAGCGGCGGTGCTGCTGAAGGGAACTCCCACGGTGGTTTTCGATCCTGGCGGCAGGAGGTACGTGTCCGCAGCTGGAACACCCGTGCTTGCCGCCGGCGGCAGCGGTGATGCGCTCGGAGGTATCGTCGCGACTCTGCTTGGCCAAGGGTGCCTTCCGGCTGTTGCAGCGGCGTGCGCAGCGTGGATCCACGGGCGCGCAGCGGAGCTTACGCCGGGTGTACGGGGATTTCGCTTGACTGATGTGCTTGACCAGTTGCCACAAGCCTGGAAGATCGTGCCGGTGACGCATCGCTATCCAATAATTGCATCGCTTCCAGGTCTTGCATGAGCCACGGCGGTGAGATCGCGTTCGGACCGGGCGAGGAATTTCGTTTCATCAGACGCCTGATTCGTCGGTTTGGCTCGCTTGCCACAGGCATCGGTGACGACGCGGCGCTGGTACATGTTCCGCGCGACAACATGCTCGCGATCAGCGCCGATACATTCGTCGAGAACGTGCACTTCAGGCGCGACTGGTTGACGATGGACGAGATCGGCTATCGTGCGACGACGGCTGCGCTGAGTGACCTGGCGGCGATGGGTGCGGCCGGCGGCGGGTTACTCGTTGTGCTCGCCACACCTGAAGATGCGCGCGAAAATCTCGACGCATTGGCCGATGGAATCGCGCGGGCAGCCGTTGTTGCTGGAGTACGCATCTACGGCGGTGACACCTCGCGCGCGGCGGAGCTCTCGCTCACCATAACCGTATTCGGCAGTACGCGCGAGCCGATGCGCCGCGATGCGGCGCGTTCCGGTGACCACGTATATGTAACGGGTGCACTTGGCGGGAGTGGCGCCGCAGTGCGGGCGCTCGAGAGTGGCGCAGCATTGTTGCCGGAATGGCGTGACCGCTTCGCACGTCCGGAGGCGCGGCTGCGCGAGGCTCGTTGGCTCGTTGGCCGCGGCGCTCGTGCCGCGATCGATATTTCGGACGGACTACTCGCCGACGCCGCTCACATTGCCGCGGCGAGCAACGTACGCATTGATCTCAACATCGATCACGTTCCAGTGGTCAGCGGCGTCGACCAGGTGAGCGCTGCACGGAGCGGTGAGGAGTACGAGTTGTTGCTGACATCAGCCATCCCCATCGATTGCGACGCGTTCGTAGCAAGGTTCGGAATCCCGCTCACTGATATCGGGATCGTGACTGATGGCGCGCCCGGCGTGTACGCAATCCTCAACGGGCAGCCGATACAACTCGCGCACGATGGCTACGACCACTTCCGGCACGATTGATGGCCATTCTGCGGACTGCGTTCACGATGCTGGTCGTGGCCGTGCTGACGGCCACATTCGCACTGGTGATCATTGTCTCGGCCGTACTTGGGGTGCCCAATCGCGCGGGCAGCCTCTACGATGTATTGCCACGCCTCTGGTCTCGAGCAATACTCTGGGCCGCCGGCGTCAGCGTGCAAATACACGGACTCGAGCGGTTCCGCACAGGCGGCCCCTTCATCTTTATCTGCAATCACGTCTCGCTTTTCGACATCCCGGCACTGGTCGGGTGGCTGCCGCGAAACAACTTCGTGGCCAAGGCAGAACTCTTCAGGATTCCTGTGTTTGGCCCGGGAATCCGCGTGCTTGGCACAGTCCCTATCGAGCGCGACAATCAGAAAGCCGCCTTCGGCTCCTATGATGTTGCATCCAGGCGCATCCACAACGGGAGTTCCGTAGTAGTTTTCCCGGAAGGTACTCGCGGCTGCGAATATCCCATCCGGGCCTTCAAAAAGGGTCCGTTCGTGCTTGCAATAAAAGCCGGCGCGCCGATCGTCCCCGTCGTAGTCCATGGAACCATTGAGATTCTTCCGAAAGGAAGTCTGCTCGTGCACCCTGGAAATATCGACGTTTACATGCTGGATTCGGTGCCAACGGCGGGACTGCAGTATTCTGACCGTGACACTCTGGCGCAGACGGTGCGGGAACGCATGCAGAAATGCATGCAGAAATGCATGCAGGAACGCACGCATGAACGGACGCAGGAACCCATGCAGGAAATTACGAGCAGCCTTCACCCTCAGACTTAAATCCGATCCATGTCAGCAATCATCGAGATCAATGCGCGCGAGATTCTGGATAGCCGCGGCAATCCTACCGTAGAAGCGGATGTAACTCTGGAAAGCGGCATGATTGGTCGCGCAGCTGTCCCGAGCGGCGCTTCAACCGGAGAAAACGAGGCGCTGGAGTTGCGTGACGGCGATGCTGAGCGCTACAATGGCAAGGGCGTCCAGAAGGCGGTTGCTGCGATCGAGGAAGAGATTCAACCGGAGCTTATCGGAATCGATGCGCTCGATCAGATGGCTCTCGACCGCACGATGATCGCCCTGGATGGAACGGACAACAAGGGAAGGCTCGGAGCGAACGCCATTCTCGCCGTATCGCTCGCGGCGGCCCGTGCGGCTGCGTCGGAGTTGAACCTGCCGTTGTATCGCTATCTGGGGGGCCCGTTCGCCCGCGTGCTGCCCATGCCAATGATGAACGTACTCAACGGTGGCGCGCACGCATCCAACACGGTCGATGTTCAGGAGTTCATGATAGTGCCAGTGGGCGCCAAGGATTTTGCGACGGCACTGAGAATGGGTGCGGAGGTATTCCATTCGTTGAAAAAGGTGCTCGGCAAGCGCGGCCTTTCGACGGCTGTCGGTGACGAAGGTGGTTTCGCACCGAACCTGCCCAACGATGAAGAAGCGCTGAACGTGTTGCTGGAAGCGGTCGAGGGCGCCGGCTATCGCGCGGGAAAGGATGTCGCGTTTGCGCTCGACCCGGCAGCGTCGGAATTCTACAAGAACGGCAAGTACACCTTCAAGAAGAGCGGTGGTGGAACCCACGACTCTGACGGGATGATTGAACTGTACACACGCTGGCTGGACAAATTTCCCATCGTATCAATTGAGGACGGCCTCGCGGAAGGAGACTGGGACGGCTGGGCGGCATTGACAGCCGCGCTCGGCGACCGTGTTCAGCTGGTGGGCGACGATATCTTCGTTACGAACAGCGAGTATCTGTCGCGCGGCATCAACGAAGACGTTGCAAACGCAATACTCATCAAGCTGAATCAGATTGGCACCCTCACTGAAACGCTCGAAACCATCGAGCTCGCGCGAGCAAACGGATACCAGAGCGTCATCTCACACAGATCTGGTGAGACAGAGGACACTTTCATCGCCGATCTTGCCGTGGCGACCAACGCTGGAC
>JBDTIP010000170.1:0-7607 GCA_039936295.1 Gemmatimonadaceae bacterium | reverse complement strand
CTCAGAGTTCTCGAGGCTTCGCCCTTCGTTGACTACGTCGTCAGTCTACCGGCCCGACCACCTTACCGGGCGCGCTGCCGTCCATAGTCAGGCCGTCCACGCTCCGATTGCCGCAAATTGACTGGGTGCTCCTCAGGTCGCGGTGCGGTGCGCTCACGACCACGCGCGTTCTCGCGCGCTGCTGGTGGCTGCACCGGGCGCGCCCGTTCCTGTGGAACTGCAACGCGATCTGTCGGCCGGATGGGCCGAAACTGAGGGTGGCTTTGCGGAGTGAACGGACGGGCCACCGCAAGGCTCCGCGGTTCGCCATGATTCACCGAGGCGAGCTGACCGCGCGCCTCAGCCGCGACCTGCTGGTGTTCTTGCTGCTGCGCCGTCATAGGAACCGCCTGACTGCGCATCGACATTTGCTCCGCGCTGGGTCGCAGGTTTACCCCACCCTGGCCACCGTTGTAGCTCACATGGTTGACAGTCGTTCTGTCAATTGTGTACCGGTTAATCACCGTCCGGTCGACATAGACATTCCGCACGATCGTAGTGTTCACGTTGGTTACCGCGGTGTTGTAGCGGAAATGTGCCCCGTACCAGCCACCACCCACGTAGCTTCTGCCGAAATAGCCGAAGCCATAATTGATGCCTCCGTAATAACCGACGTGGCGACCCCAATAGCCCGGGTACCACATGAAGCTTGCGCCACTTGCTCCCCAATAGCCGGGTGTCCACAGCATTCCAGGCTCCGGGGCAAGAACCCATGCACCAGGAACCCAAAAGTACCCAGCCGGACCATAGGCCCAGTAACCGGGAGCCCACATGTAATCCGGTCCAGGCAGCAACGGCTGCGCGTAGTACGGCAGCGGCGGCGGTGGGGTGCCAATCGACACCGAGACACTGAACTGCGCACTCGCAGCAGACGGTGCAGCGACGCTCAAGCCGAATACAGCAGCGCCGAGGATAGCCACATAACGCATCCTGGCGATCATGATTCCTTTCATTGAAGTCTCCCGTTAATCGGATGGAGCGTCGTGCGCTTCACGCTCGTGCTAGTGCGACGTCACCGAATCGCCCTTGTTAAGAAATCAGCATGCTCGACCTGTTCGCACAGGACTCGAATGGCGGAAACATGCCTGTCGCATCGCACTGCCCTACCGCGAACGCGCATCGCGTGTGAAGTTTCCGACATGGCGAGCACCGTAAACGTCACAATCGTACAGTTCCAGCCGCGCAAGGGCGCGTACGCGGGCAATCTTAAGCGTATTGAACAAGTGTTCGAGGCGCTGGTGAACGTGGAGACGCGCCCCGACATCATCGCGTTTTCCGAAACGGTGCTCACGGGTTATTTCGTGGAGGGTGGTGTGCGCGAAGTCGCACTGCCGGCCCTGAATTTCGCCACAGATCTCAACGCGGCGTTCCGGGCCCGGTGCACGGGAAACGTCGACGTCGTGGCTGGGTTCTACGAGCTGCACGACAACACGTACTTCAACAGCGCGCTTTACGCAACCCTCGGTGGCGACCAGCCCATTATCGCCCACGTGCATCGCAAGATGTTTCTGCCCACGTACGGTCTCTTCGACGAGGAGCGCTTCGTTGAACATGGACTGAGCGTGCGCGCTTTCGACACTCGATGGGGACGAGCAGCGATGCTGATATGCGAAGATGCATGGCACTCGATGACAGCGACTGCAGCGGCTCTGGACGGCGCTCAGATAATCTTCGTTCCGTCGGCGTCGCCGGCGCGCGGTGCGTGGCCGCAACCTGACGAAGATCAACGTGGGCCTGCAAGCACGCACCGCTGGGAGCGACTCGCTCGCGATCGCGCCGAGGAGCACGGCGTGTTTATCGCGTTGATCCATCTCACCGGCAATGAAGGCGGCAAGGCTTTTCCGGGCGGATCGGTTGTGGTCGGACCGGATGGCGACGTTCGCGCTCGGGCGCCCCTGTGGGACGAGGCATCAATTGCCGTTACACTCGACCTCGCCGACATAACGCGCGCGCGCGCATCATCGCCACTGCTTGGCGATCTCAGAACGATGCTGCCGCATCTGATCCGGTCGCTCGAGCGCGCTGGCGAGCGCGACTAGCACCGTGCAACGCGTCGCGCCGATCATCACTGGCACCACCCCGCCGCCGCTCGCGGTGGATTGCGAGCTGATTACAGAATGGCTCGTCGCTTTCCTGCGTTCGGAATTCAGGCGGCGCGGTTTCGAGAAAGCAGTTATCGGAATGTCGGGCGGCGTCGACTCAGCGGTGACGGGGTTTCTATGCGAGCGAGCGCTCGGCGCTGACAACGCCATCGCCATACGCATGCCGTATCGCACGAGCAGTTCGAAATCGATGGAACACGCTCAGCTGGTGGTCGACGTGCTCGGACTTGAAGAGCGAACGGTCGACATCTCCGCAGCTGTCGATGGTTATCTGCAAACCGAGCCGGAGGCCGACGCATCGCGTCGTGGCAACGTCATGGCGCGCATGCGCATGATCGTGCTCTTCGATCTCTCGGCCAAGTACCACGCACTTCCGGTCGGAACCGGTAACAAGACCGAGCGCCTGTTTGGCTATTTCACATGGCACGCGGACGACTCGCCGCCGATCAATCCGCTCGGCGATCTCTTCAAGACACAGGTATGGGAGCTAGCGCGCTACCTTGGCGTGCCAGACGTGATCATCAACAAGCCAGCTTCAGCCGATCTGATCCAGGGGCAGACCGATGAAGGCGATTTTGGAATCTCGTACGCCAAGGCGGACGAGATCCTGAACTGGTTGCTGACGGGCTATACACCCGACGACGTTGTCGCGCACGGATTTTCTCTCAGCGATGTCGAGATAGTTCGCAAGCGGCTCGGGTCGACGCACTGGAAGCGGAAACTGCCGACGGTCGCGATGTTGAGCCCGACGGCGATCGGGGAGTCGTATCTGCGGCCGGTGGATTACTAGCCCGCCAACGCCGCCGAGGCAACGCGTGCCGACTCCGCGAGCACTGCCGCGCCAATGAACAACGCGTCTTCAGCGGCATAGTACCCCGGTGAATGCGCCGCGATCACGCGGGCGCCCGACTCACGCGCGCCGACGCGCATGAAGCAGCCGGGAATGTTCTGCATGTACTCCGCAAAATCCTCGCCGCCCATGTTGGTTGTTCCAAGCGGTACGAGTGCGTCGGCGCCGAGCACGCGTGTGACCGCCTCGGCCGCCCAGGCAGCGGTGAGTGCCGGATTCACTATCGGCGGGGTACCGCCGCCCAGTGCAATCTCTGCAGTAAGTCCATACACGGCAGCGATTCCGTCAGCGATACGCCGTAATTCGCCGGTGAGCAATGTCCGCGCGTCGATGCTGGTAGCGCGAATCGTCCCACTCAACTGCACAGAATTAGGAATTATGTTGGCGGCGGTACCGCCGCTGATGGTGCCGACGGTTACGACGCCAGGCTTGGACGGGTCGAGCCTGCGCGACACAATCGTCTGCAGCGCACCGATCAACGCGCCAGCGCCCACTATCGGATCACGCGATTCGTGCGGCCGCGCGCCGTGCGAGCCAGCGCCGGTGAGTGTGATGCGAAACGTGTCGGTGGATGCCGCAAGCGGGCCTTCATGCGCGACGACCTGCCCTACTTCGAATCTCCGGTCGACGTGCCCACCGAATATCGCCTTCACCGAGTCGAGTGCACCGCTCGCGAGAACCTCGCGAGCACCCTCCCCGACTTCTTCAGCCGGCTGAAACACGACGAGCACGTCGCCTCGCGCCGGCGATTCGAGCAGCAGCTTCGTCGCGGCAATCGCCCACGTGGCATGAATGTCGTGCCCGCATGCGTGCATCACGCCCGCGTTGTGCGATGCAAAGGGGAGCCCGGTGTCTTCCTGGATCGGCAATGCATCGATGTCGCCGCGAAGCGCAACGATCGGTGCGGATCCGTCGCGGCCGCGCACGCGCGCAACGAGTCCCGTTCTGGCGACTCGCCGGATGTCAGTGACCCCGAACCCCTCGAGCGTCGACGCGAGCAAATCGGACGTGCGCTGCTCCTTCCACGACAGCTCCGGGTTCCGGTGAAGATCGCGACGCAGCGTGGATAGCTGGACAGCGAGAGCCTCGGGGAATAGCGAGCTGACGGATCTGGGAACCCGCGGTGCGGCGTTATCGGTAGTTATGTCTGGCACGAGTGTTGTTTGGGTTGTCAGCTATTGCAGAGTCAGTCCGCGCGCAGCGTCTGCGATCGAACGGTGAGGTCATCTATGCAGTCGACGTCCACAGCGACACCGATTCCGGGTCTGTCGAGCGGAACCTTCATCAGGCCATCGACACTCATCGTCCACTCCGGCTTGACGACGTCGCGCTCCCAGTAGCGTGCGCTCGGACTCACGTCGCCCGGGATCGTGAAGTTGGGCAGAGAGGCGATGGCAACGTTGTACGCGCGGCCAATACCGCTTTCCAGCATGCCGCCGCACCAGACGGGAATCCCATGCTTGGAGCACAGATCGTGAATGGCGCGTGCCTGCTGAAATCCGCCGACGCGGCCCGACTTTATGTTGATTATGCGCCCGCTCTTGAGCGTGATCATGTCCTCGGCGCGGTCAAGGCTGGTAATTGATTCATCGAGACAGATCGGCGTGGTCAACATGCGTTGCAGCTCAGCGTGCCGCACTATGTCGTCGTGTGCGAGCGGCTGCTCTATCATCACGAGATGCAGCGGATCGAGCTGCTTGAGGTGCGCCGAGTCCTTGAGTGTGTATGCATTGTTGGCATCGGCCATGAGTGGCGCATCGGGATATGCATTGCGAACAGCGCGCACGAACTCGATGTCGTGGCCCGGCTCGATCTTGAGCTTGATCTTGCGATAACCGTCCGCGAGAGCGCGCCCCACTCGCTCGACCAGCACCTCGGGTGACGACTGGATGCCGATCGAAATGCCGGTCGCGATTTCGGTGCGTGTGCCGCCCAGCAGTCGCGCGAGCGGCATTCCATCGCGCTCGGCAACCAGGGCCCAGGATGCCATCTCGACCGCCGCCTTGGCCATGTTATGGCCGCGGAAATTATACTCCAGGGCATCATGGATGTGGTCAGCCTGCTCGAACTCCGAGCCGAACACGCGCGGCGCCACATATTCGCTGATCACGACCCACGCCGTATCGATCGTCTCGGACGCGTAGTTCGGAAATTCGCCGGCAACGCACTCGCTCCACACCGTCACTCCATCGGCGTCTCGAACCTTCAGCAACATGATGCGTCGCTCGGTGCAGAGTCCCGAAGAAATGCGGAACGGCTCCTTTAGCGGGAGCCGGATCTCGTGAAGCGTGATTTCTCTGATGCGAATCATTGGCTGAATTCCCGGGGCAGTGTCATCGTCGTAGTAAGTATGCGCCGGTCCCGCCGTCAGAACCTCTGGCGAATCCGGCCACGGAGTAGCCGCGATCGAGGTAAGTCATGAAAGCGCGTCGCGTAACCGCGCGCCATTGCGCAGCCAGTGATGGATCGGACTCGAGAACCGCGAAAATATCATCGGGAATGGCAATTCGTACGCAGGGTCCATCCGGCAATATTCCGTGACTCTTCTCGTCGACGATGGGCGTGTCGGACCATTCGCGGCCAACAGGCCGCGAATGCACTGGTAAATCCAGCCGCCACGCGACTATGAAGCGGTCGGTTCCGAGCGCCGCGTGTACGACACTCCCGGTATCATCACCGTAGAAGTTTGGCCTGTATGCCGTTGCGCGCGCACCGAGCCGCTCGAGATTGAGATAGGCGTTGCGTGCCACCAGCGGATCGTACGTCCAGTACATGGTTTCCACGCCAATCTCCAGCAGCAGCTCGCGCTGATACGCCTTGAGTCGCTTGCCCAGGCCCAAGTCGCGGGCGCCAACGCGTACGGCGAGCAAGTCGGACCAGTGGGCGAGCTTGCCTTCTCGCACGCCGGTAATCCCAAAGACGAAGCCAAGCATCTCGCCCTGTGTCGAGAACGCGGCCGCGGTGACACCGCCTACCTCCTGGGAGATCCGGAGAATCGTGGCAGGCACTGACTCGGTGAATTGACTGCCCCATGTCTCGCGTTGAATCGCAACGCATTCCTCGTATTCCGGGAGCGTCGCGACGCGGCGAATTGTTACGACGCCGATCGTGGCGGGTTGCTCAGGCGGGCGGTGGCGGGGAATGTGGTCGGATAGCATCTTCAATCTCAAATGTACTGTCTCTCAGTTCGTCCCGGCCGGAGCCCCAAAAAAACGTGACCGCGAACGGCTTGCGGGACGAAGCCCGCGGTGAGGTCGCGCGTCTGTCCGGAAACGCGTCGCGGCTACTCGCGCGAATCGAGGGCACGGCAGCGGCCGACCAGCGATACTGGCATCCCGAACCGGATGCCTGGTCGCTGACCGAAATAGTTCAACACCTCGCGCTGGTGAACTCGGGCATGCTACGAACCGCGCGGCCAACAAAATGGCAAGCTGGGTGGTGGGGAGCAGCCAAATCGGCGACGATGACTCGTTTCTTGAGGTCCTCCATCAAGATCAAGGCTCCGGTCGCCGCGATCGTACCGCGTCCTGGCGTGACATGGGACCAGGCTCGCGGCAACCTGGTTGCGAGCATAAGCAAATGGACCGACTTCGTCGACGGCGATTCGTTCGAAAGCACATTCTTTCACCATCCACTGGTCGGACGGTTGACAGCTGCACACACAGCGAAATTCGTCGCCGATCACTTCGACCATCACATGAGACAGGTCGATCGACTCTTCGCGGCGCTACCGAAAGAGAGCTGACGGCCGCACTCTCAGTTTTCAGTTGTTGACGCACTGCGCATCTGGCCGGTCTACGGCGGGCGATCGTCCTCATTACCTCCGACGCACCGGCCGCCGCCTCAGTGCGGAACTCCGACCCTCGCGGGCATCAGCTTTACGGCTGCTCCCGTCGGCGCGCGCTTGGCGCGCCCGGGTTGCTTCATGTACGAATCGAACGTTTGCTGCTGAGTCATGCTGAGGATCTGCCGCACATCTGCCATCTCGCGATCGTAGATGTGGTTGGCGCTGTCGCGGCTTTGCTTCTGCGCCAGCTTCATCGGAGGTGAGTACTTCTCGTGAATGGCTTTCACCTGCGCCTGTTGCGACTCGCTGAGCCCGAGTTCCGCCCACATTGCTTTCTTCGCCCGCGGATACCCACGCGTAGACTGGGCAGAGAGCGATCCGCCGGTAACACAGCAGGTCAGGACGATAAGCAACGCGCGTTGGATGTTCATTGTTCCTCCGTTGGAGATTGAAGCCGATCAATCGAGGAGGGGAATATCTGTCGCTGTGGTGAACGGAGAATAATCGCGGGCTGACACGTCCAATCCAATTAGTGCCGCGCCGATCGTGGTATCCGGCAATTGGAGTTGCGCACATCAAGGTGGGTGGTGCGCTGGTCGCGAAAATGACTCAGCGGGCTAAAAAAACGAGCCTCCGCGCATTGCGGAGGCTCGTTTGGACGTGCGGTACCAAGGCGCGGTACCAAGGTGCTGAATCAACTTGCTGGTTGCGGCGGCATCGGGTGCCTGCCACCCATCCCACCGGTATGACCGTGCTGCTGCGCCCACGCTTTCAGTTTGGAGCTGTTGGCTTTCATTGTGGCGCGATCCGCATCCATCGTCTGCTGTTG
>JBDTIP010000169.1:0-5758 GCA_039936295.1 Gemmatimonadaceae bacterium | reverse complement strand
ACACTAACCGAATCCGAGATACCCGTGCTCGACCGGCCCACGCGATTCGCGGTGGTGCGCGGCCAGCGCGGTGCGGTAAAGGCCGATACATTGGACGAGCTTCAGGAGCTTCTCGACCGACCATGGTCACAGGAAGAGATCGGACATGACAGAAAACGTGACGACAGAAAGCCGCAACATGATAGCCGACCATTTCGCGGAAAACATCCGCACGGTGCAGGCAAGCGCCACGGCCCTCGCGGACGAGGCCGGCCGCGCAGGTAGCGCGCTGGTCGCAGCCGTGCTCGGCGGCAAGAAGATCCTGTGCTTTGGGAATGGCGGATCAGCGACCCAGGCGAGCCACATGGCGGGCGAGCTCATCGGGCGCTTCAAGGAAACGCGCCGTCCGTACGCCGCGATAGCGCTCGGCGGCGACGCCGGTTCCGTCACGTGCATCGCCAACGACTTTGGCTACGGTGCGTTGTTTGAGCGGCAGGTGGAGGGGCTCGCGACAGACGGCGACGTCGCAATCGGGCTTACGACGAGCGGGTCCTCGGAAAACGTCGTTCGCGGGCTGTCGATGGCCCGATCGAAGGGGGCTGTCACCATCGCAATGACCGGCGAGAACGGCCTCTTTGGCGGGATTTCAGACCACGTGCTGGCGGTGCCAAGCAGGGTGACGGCGCACATCCAGGAGGTTCATCTCATGTTGTTGCACGCATGGTGCGTGGAAATCGATGCGCATGTGCTGGGTCAGCATTAGGGCCTTGGCCGAACAAGCGTTCGAGGCGACCGCACTGGCTAAATTTCGAATATGACGACGCCAGTGGCGCCACCCACATACTTCCGGAAGGGATTCGGCCTCAAGGCCGACGTGGAAGAGGAGCTGGCGGTTGCGTACGATGGCCGTTTGGTGGACCTGCTCAAGGATCGCGACTATTCGCTGAGCGCGAATGGTGTGACCGTCCGCCTGGCGCGTGAGTTCGGATTCTGCTACGGCGTCGAGCGCGCGGTCGAGTACGCGTATCAGACGCGAAAGAAGTTTCCGGACCGGAAGATCTATCTGGCTGGCGAGATCATTCACAACCCGCACATCAACCGCCGGTTGAGTGACGCAGGGGTGATCTTCCTGAAGCACAACGCCAATACGAACGAAGCCTCATTCGACTTTGGCATCGTCAATCCAGAGGATGTGGTGCTGTTGCCGGCGTTCGGCGTGACAGTGGCTGACTTCGCCACGTTGCGTGGGCGCGGCTGCGTGATGGTGGATACCACGTGCGGGTCCGTTCTGAACGTATGGAAGCGGGTGGAGAGCTACGCTCGCGACGGTTACACGGCGCTGATCCATGGCAAGTACTACCACGAAGAAACCCGGGCAACCGCTTCGCAGGTAATGAAGTATCCGGGAGGCCAGTACCTGATAGTGCGCGACATGGACGAGGCGCGGATCGTGTGTGGTTTCATCGAAGGCAGTATAGACTCGGACGAGATACTGAAGCGCTTTGCGCCGCACGCGTCGTCTCCGGAGTTCGACCCTGTGCGCGATCTCAGGCGGATTGGAGTGGCCAATCAGACCACGATGCTCGCGGGTGAAAGCCTTGCCATTGCCGCCGAGACACAGGCGGCCATGTGCCGAGCTCAAGGAGCTGAGTACACAGCGGCGAACTTCCGCACCTTCGACACGATCTGTTCGGCGACTCAGGATCGCCAGGATGCGGTGAAGGAGATGTTGTTGGACCCACCGGACACCATGGTTGTGATCGGCGGCTATAACTCGAGCAACACGATCTCGCTGGCGGCGCTCTGCGCAGATACGGTCCCCACGTATCACATCGAGGACGCCGCGTGCATTGATGTGGAAAGCGGCGTGATCCACCATCGAGTGCGGCAGGGTCGTGACGACGTTGCCACGTCGGCTTGGCTGCCGGCGACGGGCGATGTCGTAGTGGGAATCACCGCGGGAGCGAGCACGCCAAACAACAAGATCGCGGAGACCGTGGCGAGGGTTTTCCGGATGCGCGGCGTGGACCCGGCGACGATCACGTAATTTGACGACGCGCAACGACGTTCGATCGCGTAACCCGTAGGGGGCGGCTCCGCCGCCCCTGGCCCATTAACGGGATATCGAACCACGATATCGAATTCGATCACGCCACGCCCCTGGCCCATTAACGGGATATCGAACCACGATTAGGCCGTATCGACGTGCCATTCGAACCCGAATGATCCGACGTACGATAGCGCGGAATTGGAACGTCGCGATATCCATGTTCGATCGCGCCTAAAGGGGCGAGGGGCGGCATAGCCGCCCCCTACCAACCCCCCATACGTGTAAAGAATCGTTACAAATCGGGCCTATCGGCGGTCTCGTGCTAAAGTATCTTGGCGTGCGCTCGAAACTTGTTATTATGCGCCGGTGTACCGACGGTTCGCACGAAAGTGCTGAACATATTTTCCCAGGGGGGAAGGTGGATTTCGGAGCGTTGGCCGCCCTTGACGGGCGTAGCGCACCGGTCCCGGATCCCACGCTGAACCTGGCGTGGTTCGAACGCAGCAGTGCCGATGAAGTATCGGCACCGGATAAGAAGCCTGCCGAAGGAAATGGCGCGATTCTAGACCGCGTTCGTGAAGCCGAGGGGCTGGTGTACAATGGAGACGGCGATTACGAAAACTGAATCGTCAGTGATGTGAGGTACCGAAGGCGGGGCCGCGAATAACGCGGCCCCGCTTTTTTGCCACTCTAGCCGCGACCTAGCTCGCCTCGCAGCGTCGCAAGCGTCAGTGCCCAAATGAAGACTGGATGCAGCATCGTGAATTCGCTCGCGCCTTCTCTTCGGACGCCCTTGGCAGCGTCACAGCATTACCGAACCCGAAGTGAGAGTGGTCACGCTCATTTGGTGGGACCGCCAGCATCGTCTTCAAGAGCGGTACGAGCTCGCGCTGTGACGGCGTGATTGCCGAGTCGGCGATCTCCGGCTGCTCCCAGAAGATCTCCCAGTAACGTTTGTCCGCGTTCTTCGCGCTGTCCAGTTCCGCCTTGCCGGGTTCGGCGTCGCCGCGACTTGCGAGGAAGTTGGCAAGTTGGGTGTAGTTGGCTATGACCCGCGCAGAGAATACCGAATCGTCGTGTTGTAGCGTCGCGATCTGTACCTTGCTCAGAAACAGAGAATCGCTGTTCGCGAGAACCATCTTGTCGATGCTAGAGGTGCCGGCGAGATAGAATGCCGTGAGCGAATCCGCCGAACGTCGGGTCCAACCGTTGCCGTTGGGTCCACGGACTGGCTCGACGGCGCGACGGAGCTGCTGCAGGGGGTATTCCGTCGACAGGTTGATGCTGAAATCGAGCGTGATGCGAAAGGGGTTTCGCACGAGCGTATTGTAACCGCGTGTGTCGGCGAAGCGAGGATTAACGGTGTAGTTGAATTCCCTTGTCGTTGGATTGAAGCCGGTTGGCACCAGCAGCACTGGATCGACGACCGGCTGCGATCCCCAACCACGCAGGTTGTTGGCACCGTGCAGTAGCTGGTCGACGCCGCCAAGTACGTTCTCAAGATACACCGCGGGCGTCACGCGGCCGAGCCAGCGGCTTGGGAACGGTGGTTTCCACTGCATGTTGATGGTCGCCGTCCATGGACCGCGGCAGCCATTGAGCGGCGCGACCTGGCCGAGGTTGTCGAGGATGCACTTTCGCGCGCTCGAAGAGCCATGGGCGATGAGCGACTGCAGCTGGCTTGCACGTAGTGGATCGGCCTCATGTGCCGGATCGGGAACGAACGCGCGGTCACCGCCGAGGCCATCGCCATTCACGTCGCCCTCCACGATGGGCGTAAACGGCAGCCCGGATTGTAACCGGGTGAACATCGTTACCACTCCGGTCGCGGGCGAGTTGAAGCCGCCGGTGAGCACGAACACGTTGCGCGCGTCGTTGTTGGAGGGCGCCCATTCCTTGAGGCGCGGATCGCCGAAGGCCGCGCCGTCAAAGCCGCGGTATTGGCGCTTCGATTCCTGCATGGTGTACGACAGCGATGCGAACAAAGAGTACTTCGAATGGAACTTGAATACGTCCGGCGAGATCGTCGTGGTGAGTTGACCGCCGTAGCCGCGCAGGTCACTGGTTCGCATCGCTACTCGCCCGAACTGGGGCGAGATCCGTGCCTGCGCCGGTGAGACCGCCCCGCTCGGCGCGTCGATCGCGTCGGGTGATACAAATACCGGTCGATTCCCTTCGTTTGCGAGAGTAAACTGTGGAGTGCCGGCAAAGTTTGCGTCCACGATGCCAGGCTGTGAAAGGTCGTAGGATCCGAGCGCAGCTACGTGGAGCAGGAGCGAGCTGATGTTGGATGACCAGTCCAGCGATCCCCGCCAGCTGTGCGGAACGTCGTACTTTGGACTGATGAGCGAAACCGCCGGCGCCTGTTCGGCGAGCGGGCCACTTCCGTCGAGGCACTGCGTCGGAATGCTGTTCGGTGAGCTCGCGAAGAGCGACCAGTCCGGTGTTGGAACGGCAGCGCCGACGCACGACAACAGCGAAGTGCCATTTGCTAACCCGGTTGCGGCCGATGCGTTGGCAAGCAGGTCTGGACGAAGCAGGTCGCGGAAATCGCCGATCCCTCCGCGGATGACGCCGACGGTGTTTCTGTAGAACGTACCGACTGGGCTTCCGCTGCTGCCATTCGCATTCTCGCGTGCGCGACTGTACGTGTATGAAAAACCGACGCGAGGACTGATATGGATGCGCGAGGGAGCAACATCGGTGCGCACGCCGATCGCGTTCGCCAACGCCGCGTCGGCCGCTGGCGTCGTGAAGAATCCGTCCGCGTCGACTCTGGCGCCATAGATCAGCCTGAAACTTCGCAGCGGCGCCCACTGATGGGCCAAAGCCGTTGCCATGTTCCACACCGCGCCGGATTTCTCCGGTTGCGACAGTGTGCGAGAGTAGCTGTCTGCATTGCCAGATGCGAGATTGGCGAGCGAATTGAAATTGAAGGTGCCGAGCTGGTTGGGGATGGCGCTCTGCCGAAGGCCATCAGCGCGTCCCCACAGGAGCGCTTTGAAATGATTGTGACCGCCGTTGGTGTTCCACGTCGTCTGATTGGAACCTTCGAGGCTCCATCTGGAATCGCCGTCGGCGAGCATCTGACCGCCCGCGAGTGCGAGATTGGCTACGCCGTTGCTGGATGTGAGCGTTGGTGACAAGACGAGAACGCTCGCGCCTGGGATCTGCTCGTAGGGTGTAACGCGCGTGTTGACGATGCTGGCGGCGAGGCGCGTCTCTGTTAGTGTGAGATGCTCCTTGCCGACGTAGTTGCGGATGGTGAGCTGCGCGCCGGCAGTTTTCTGCGTCTGCGCTGCGCCCGTGGAGGGGGCGCTGAGCGGAGCGAAGCCGACGCCACCGTCGCGCGTGTAGCTTGCGTAGCTCGTGAGCGCGCGCGTCGCGAGCGTGTCACGCGTGTCGTCGAGTCTGCCGAGCCAGCTGAGTGCGTCGTGCTGGTGCAGCGTGGGGATGCCGTGGCCTCCGAGGGAGAGTCCCAATGGGTTCGCGACGTTCATGAGTCGCGAAACAGAATCTGGCGCGACGCCAGCGCGGAGGAGTACCGCTTCGTCCGCATCGAGCAGTGTGGCTGGCTGACTCACGCTGTGAGCGACGTCCACGGCGACGTTGTAGGTGAGCGCGTCACGGATGAGTTCGCCATCGGCGCCGATGCTGCCGCGAATGTTGCTTGTCTGCGCACCGGTCGCGCGACCGATCGCATCTGTGAACTGGGTCGCCGAAGGCGCG
>JBDTIP010000168.1:0-3109 GCA_039936295.1 Gemmatimonadaceae bacterium | reverse complement strand
GCCGAGATCATCTCTACGTACAACGTTGAAGAGATGGATGTTCTTGACCTCGCCCGTACCTACGAGGATGCGTTGGCGGAGAGAATTGTTGCGGGAGTGCAACACTTTGTTGGTACAAATCAGCGGCAACCACGCACCGTCGAGCTACCTGCCAGCGACTGATCGGATCGGGGGTCAAGACTTCACAGATTCTTTATGCCCACGATTTCCTGCAGTTTTCCACAATCGTTGACTACTTTCCGCCCGGTGGTTTGGCCGTGCCGAGTCTGACATCGGCAATCGATATCGGCGCTGCAACACCAGCGGGCGTGTCGACGAGCAGGACGACGGGTCTCCCGCCCACCTCCGCCGTTGTAATCTGCTCCACCCTTCCGTTCGCAGCCGGCTCGCGGGCATCCTCGGCGCGCTGCATCGATGCGTAAAAATCGGCGGCCGCAGCGGGAGTCTGCCAGACCGATGCCCACGCGATGGCAGGACCGCGGGCGGTATTGAAAGTGATGTACCAGTCGCCGTTCCAGCCCGATGCCGCGCGCGACGCTCCGGCGGCATCGTTCAGATGCTGGTATAGGTAGAGCCGCGTCTCGAACTCTCCCAGATCGTTCTGGTAAGTCGGTGTGACGCCGGGAACGCGTGCGAACGAAACCGGAGTCGGGGCTACGCGGTTGCCGAAGAACTCATATGGATGCAGCACCTGTGAAGTAGACACCGGCAGATCCGTGAACGGCGCGCGGCTGGGCTCCCGCTCGCGAAAGTCCTTCACGAATTCGGCGCCGCTCAAGTATGGGAAGATGAGCGTTTCCTGGATGACCATCGGCGCGCTCGAGTAGACTGGCATCGCCGACTGATTGTTGCGAATGGTCTGTCGAACGCGGTCCCAGCCGCCCGGCATCTCGACAGCAAGATTACCTGGCCCGAGCATCGCGTGGACCTGCTCGTAGACAGCTTCGCCCTCGAATACCGCCTGCGCCGCGCTCTCGCGATCGTTGTTGCCGGTGAGCTTCTGAATGGAATCGAGATTGACGTACTGGTCCTGAAGCGCGTGTACGAGTTCGTGCGTGACGATGAGTTGGGCGGACTCCTTGGGTGAGCCCTGAACGATGTAAAGCACTTTAGTGTGGGGATCGTAGAATCCCACGATCTGCTCCTCGAGTAGCCGAGTCATCAATGCCGGGAGATTGAGCGTATCGGGAATCATCCCGAGCAGCTTGTACGCACTCGACTGTCCGGCGATCTCTCGCATCGTACCGGAATCCGCAATCTGTCGCAGCACGTAATCGCGCACCTGTTCCTTGGTGCGCACCTCGATCTTGGGTGGATGCTTGAATGGGAGGCCCACCGCTTTCTCGACAGCAGGAATTGCTTGTGCGACGATCTCGCCATACGGACCTCCGGCGCTCGCGGGGCGCTCGCGGCACGCACCTGACGATGCGAGCAGCAACAAGACGACAATCGAGCGAGCGAGATGCGGCGGAATGCGATAGCTGCTGCGATTCATGAGGCGATAAAACGAGTGAGATACCAGTGAATCATCGTATCGCCATAGAAAAGCGCTATGATGCCTGCTGGCGCAAGAAAAACCCCGAATGGAACGAGCGGAAGCGATTTCGAATCCTCGCCGTCGGTTACGGAAGTATGCGTTGTCGCACGGAAACGTGTAACTGGAAGCACGATTCCTGCAAAGACGACAACGCCGATCGCGGCGCCGATAAATATCGTGAGCAGCGCGCGCTGCGGACCTACTGCGGCCCCGACAACTGCCATCAGCGTGACGTCGCCAAAACCCATCGCCTCGCGCTTCAGCGCAACCTCACCCAACCAGCCGGCAATCGCAATCGCGCCGGCGCCAACGAGCGCGCCGATCATCGACTCGTACGGTGCCGCGAACGCGGACTCCGCACCGAGCCACGCCGCAGCAAGTGAGGTCACAAGCATCCAGATGAGACCGGAAACCGTGAACCCGTCCGGAATGACGTAGTGCTTGGCGTCCGTTATCGCGATCCCGATCATGAGCGTAACAAAAACAGCAACTCGCAACGCGAGAAAGGTTGGTCCGAATACGACTGCGGCGCTCAACCAGACCAGCGCAATGAGCAGCTCAACCAGTGGATACTGCGCCGATATCGGCGACGCACAGCCGGCGCAGTGGCCGCGCAGCGCAACCCATCCAAAGATGGGCACGTTTTCGTAAGCGCGAATTGGGCGCTCGCACGACGGGCAGCGCGATGGCGGTCGCAC
This sequence comes from Gemmatimonadaceae bacterium, assembly GCA_039936295.1. Taxonomy (GTDB): domain Bacteria; phylum Gemmatimonadota; class Gemmatimonadetes; order Gemmatimonadales; family Gemmatimonadaceae; genus Fen-1247. The sequence goes on along the minus strand of JBDTIP010000168.1, from coordinate 874 downwards.
GACCGACATGCCGGCAGGCCATCTGCCGATGCACACGTTGAGAAACGAACCGAAGCACGCGCCCAGCAAGAATGCAAAGACGTCGACAACTAATTCATTCATGCAACCCGCTCATCAGGCTGTTCATTGTGTGGTAAGGGCATACAGGATTATTCCGGTGGCAACCGCGACGTTCAACGATTCCACCGCGCTGACAGGAATGGTGACGTTGCGAATCGCGGCCGCCGCAAGCTCAGACGATACCCCGCCGCCTTCATTACCTACGACGATCGCCACGCGGTTCCCGGCACCGAGGCGGCCAACCGGCGCTCCCGACATGTTTGTTGCCCACAACGGGATCGAGGCTGCGGTGAGGTACTTGAGCGAGCTGCTCACATCCGCATGAAAGGCGTGGTGCGAGAACAACGCCCCCATGGCTGATCGTACGACCTTGGGATTCCAGAGATCCACAGTCCCCGGCAGCGCGACAGTCGCCACAACGCCGAACGCCAGCGCGGTTCGCAGCATCGTTCCGACATTCCCAGGGTCCTGCACGCCATCGAGCAGGAGGACGATTCCCCTGGTATCAATATTCCCGAACGACCGTTCGGGTTGAACGGCAACGCAGATGATGCCCTGCGGAGTATCAGTGCTGGCTGCCTCCGAGAGCTCGGCGTCGCTCAGCTCGGTGATGACCGCGCCGCGGCTGCCATCAAGGGAGCTTATGACCGATTCCAGTGCTGCCCCGCGAGGCGTCTGGCGCAGTGATGGAGACACCAGTATCGCCTTAACCGCGACCGGCGAGGCCAACAGCTCCTCGACACATCGCACTCCTTCGGCGACGAACAGTCCGGTACGCTCGCGCGCCTTCCTGCGCTTGAGATCACGGGCGATC
>JBDTIP010000167.1:0-5574 GCA_039936295.1 Gemmatimonadaceae bacterium | reverse complement strand
GGCTCCGGCTCGTTTACGGAATGCTACTTCCGGCGGCGGCGAACCATCGGCATGAGGCCGATGAGGCCAGTACCGAGGAGAGCCATCGAAGAGGGCTCTGGGGTGGTCGTGGCAACGTACCGGATCTCGCCGGTGACATCGTACGTGCCGACAGTCTTCGCACGTCCCAACGGAACGGTATGATCGTTCACAGACAGAAAGAGGGAGCCACCCAGCAAAATCGAACTCCTGCGCCGAATTGTCGAGATTGACGTTCGACGCTCCATAGCCGCCTACGAACAACCCATGAATCTCTGCATCGAAGGCGCCGCCGGATGGGGTCGTCTGTACGTGAGAACTGATATTGGCAGGGAGAGTGCCACATATTCTCGCCAGCCATCGGCAGGTTTTGCCTAGCTGACAATCGCCAGGTTGCCTATCCTTTCGCGCTTTATGATGTTGATAAATGCCGCCGCAAGCTCCGGATCGAACTGCGTTCCCGAGCAGCGGGCAATTTCAGCCGCAGCGTCCTCGGCTGACATGAAACGCCCACGACGGTATGCGCGCCCGCTCGTCATCGCGTCGAATGCATCGGCGACGCCGGCGATGCGCGCTTCGATCGGAATGTCCATCCCCGCGAGCTTGTCGGGAATTCCGCGGCCATCAAAACGCTCGTGATGCGACCGCACGATACTGAGCGCGATCGGCTCCTCGCCCAGCAGTGGCGACAGGATCTGCCAGCCCAGCATCGGATGCGTCATGATGTGCTGGTACTCCTCGTCGGTGAGCGGCCCTTCCTTGTTCAGCACGGCTTCGCGCACGCCGATCTTGCCAATGTCGTGCACCTGGCCACCGAGCTCGATCTGTCGCACGACCGTTTCCGGGAGACCAATCTCACGCGCAAGCAGCGAGGAATACTGGCTCACCCGTATCGAGTGACCCCGCGTGTACTGATCCTTGACCTCCAGCGCCTGCACCAGAGCCTGAACACCACCCAGGAACAACTCCTCCAGCCGGCGGGCCTGCGCGGCGACCAGGCGCTCCAACCCAGTCTGATACACGCGATTGTCGACGATCAGCTGGCGCTTCTCCATGGCGTGCCCTACCCTGGCCAGCACTTCCTCGAGATGAAAGGGCTTCGTCAGGTAGTCCATCGCGCCATTTGCCAGGCAGCTCAGCGCGAGCTCCACGTCGGCGACGGCGGTGATGAGGATGACGGCCAGATCGGGATACTTCGCGCGCGACTGGCGAAGCAGCTCGATGCCATCCATTCTGGGCATACGGAGATCGCTCAGCAGGAGCGCCGCCGGGACCTTCTCCAGCTGCTCGAGGGCTTCGACGCCGTCGGCGGCTTCGAGACATGTGAATCCGTCACCGCTCATCAATCGGACGAGCACCTGCCTCAGGCGCGGCTCGTCGTCCGCGATGACACAAAATACGGGCGCGGGCACCGTCACGTCTTCACCTCCTTCATATTTCCAACCAGGACGAATTCTAGCCTCCGATCCAGCCACCTGCCATGACGAAAATCTTCGACGACGACTCCACCGCTGCTTTTGGGACAAGGGCGATCCACGCAGGACAGCGCCCCGATCCACTCTCCGGCGCCATAATGACACCGATTTACCAGACCTCCACGTACGTGCAGGAGGCACTGGGTGTGAACAAGGGATACGAATACGCTCGCGGTAAGAATCCGACCCGCGAAGCGCTCGAGCGCAACGTGGCGTCGCTCGAAGGTGCTCGGTACGGCTTCGCCTTCTCCAGCGGCATGGGCTGTCTCGACTCCATAATGAAGCTCTTCCATTCGGGCGATCATTTCGTGGTTGGAGAGAACGTCTATGGTGGCACGTATCGACTGTTCGACAAGATACTCCGCAACTACGGCATGACGTTCAGCTACGTTGACACGCGCGATCCTCAACTCATCGCGGATGCGTGCACCAAGTCAACCGCCGCGGTGATCGTCGAAACGCCGACCAATCCGCTGATGCGTCTCACCGACATTCGGGCCGCGGCCGACATCGCGCACGCACACAAGGCGCTGCTCATCGTCGACAACACCTTCGCTTCGCCCTACTTCCAGCAGCCCTTCTCACTTGGCGCAGATATTGTCTGGCACTCCTCCACCAAGTACCTCAACGGTCACAGTGACATGGTTGGCGGCATCGGGCTGGTCATCGATGATGACATCGCGACGCGGCTGCAGTTCATCCTCAATGCATCTGGCGCGGTGCCGGGTCCCATGGACGCGTGGCTTGTGCTACGAGGCACCAAGACGCTGCACCTGCGTATGGAGCGACATGATAGCAATGGTCGGGCGATTGCGGCGTGGCTCGTGAAGCGGATGGGTGAGCAGAACGTGTTCTACCCAGGCCTCGAATCCCATCCCCAGCACGAGCTCGCGCGCAAGCAGATGAGCGGCTTTGGTGGAATGATCTCAGTCGAAACGGGAAGCCACGACGCCGCGGCGCGCATGCTCAGCCGCGTGCGCGTATTCTCACTCGCCGAGTCGTTGGGGGGCGTGGAAAGCCTTGTAAATCAACCGGCCGGAATGACGCACGCGTCGGTCGAACCGGCGCGCCGCGCACAGCTCGGAATAACAGAAGGCCTGATTCGGTTGTCTTGCGGCGTAGAAGACGTCGGCGATCTGATCGCCGACCTGGACCAGGCACTCGGATGACCGGTACACTGCCTGTTCCGGCGCCGTCAAAGCGGCGAAAGCTCGACGGGATTGCTCCCGTCGCGTGGGAGCATCCGGCTGACCGCGCCGCGCTTCAGACTCTCCGCGCCATACCGGGGCTCGACGAGCTCGTGCGCAGAGTTATGAGCTTCCTGGGCGAGCGCGGCGTGCGGCAACTGTTCACCGCCGATTCCGTGCGCGTCAACGAACGTCAGCGACCCGCGCTGAACGCGCTGTACAACGAAGTACTCGATACACTCGACTGGCCGGAGCGCCCGGATCTCTTCGTCACGCAGACTCCGTTCGTGAACGCGATGGCAGTTGGCTTCCAGAAGCCATTCATCGTCGTTCATACCGGCGCGCTCGGCATGCTCGCCGAGCCGCAGCAGCGTGTGCTGCTCGGCCACGAAGTCGGTCACGTGATGAGCGGCCATTCTACATACTCGACGTTGGCCCTGCTCTTCCTGTCGCTCGGCTTCAACGCGATTCCGGGGCTCGGGCTCATCGCGCTGCCGATCCAGCTCGCACTGCTCGAATGGTATCGCAAGGCTGAATTCTCGGCGGATCGCGCGGGACTGCTCGCATCGCAGGAGCCGCTCGACGCCATGCGCATGTTCCTACTTTTCGCTGGTGGCAAGGGCGGTTCGGACGAAATAAACCTCGACGAGTTCCTCGCACAGGCTCAGCAGTACGAGAGCGACACCGGAGCGATCGACATGCTGTTCAAGCTGCTCAACGTTTCGGGACGAACGCACCCTTTCAACACGGTGCGCGCCGCTGAGCTCCAGCGGTGGATCCAGGCAGGCGGCTACGACATGATCATCGGCGGCGAGTATGCAACGCGCGGCGCACCTCCGGAGCGCCAGCTCACGGATGATTATGCAGACGCGGCGGGATATTACGGCGACAAGATGAAGGGCATGATCAACCAGGTCGCCGACGCGGCGCGTCGCGCGACAGATACGATGAACAACATCTTTCGCGACGAGGACGAGTGAAGGTTCTGATTGTCGGCGGCGGCGCACGCGAACATGCGATCGCCTGGAAACTGTTGCAGGACGACCCCGCGCTGGATCTGATTGCCGCACCGGGAAACCCGGGCATCGCAACACTTGCGCGGTGCATCGCGGTTTCCCCCAGCGACGTAACGACGCTGCTGGATCTCGCGCGCGCCGAGCAGCCTGATCTTACAGTGGTGGGTCCCGAAGGCCCGCTGGACTCGGGCATTGTAGACGCATTTCGCGCGGCCGGCTTCGCCATCTTCGGTCCGACCCGCGCAGCGGCGCGCATCGAGACGTCCAAACGATTCGCGAAGTCGCTCATGGTGAACGCGGGGGTCCCGACGGCGCGAGCGAGCCACCACACCACCGTCGAGACTGCGATGCGCGCCGCGCACGCCCTCGGAGCGCCGGTTGTGATCAAGGCGTCGGGACTCGCCGCAGGCAAGGGTGTCATCATTGCCGAGACAATGTTTGAAGCGGAGCGAGCGATCACCGACATGCTGGAGGCGGACGCGTTCGGCGCTGCTGGACGCGAGGTACTCGTCGAAGAGTTCATGGTCGGCGAAGAACTGTCCCTGTTCGCCGTCTGCGACGGCGAGCGCTCCCGTCTCATGATCGGCGCGCAGGATCACAAGCGTCTCGAAGACGGCGACCGCGGACCGAACACCGGCGGAATGGGCGCATACGCACCCGTTTCACTTGATACAGCATCGTTGTATCAGCTTGTAAAGGTCACGATCATCGACCGCACCCTCGCTGCGCTACGCGATGCAGGCGCGCCGTTCACCGGCTTGCTGTATGCGGGTTTGATGGTCACGCCGAGCGGGGTTCAGGTCGTGGAATTCAACTGCAGGTTTGGCGATCCAGAGACGCAGGCACTCGTTCCTCTGATGAAAAGCTCGCTACTGCAGCCTCTCCTCGCTGTTGGGCGCGGTGAGTCACTTGTGGACACACCCGAGTTCGAATGGCTGGATGGCTCCTGCGTCACGACCGTGCTCGCAGCTTCCGGCTATCCGGCCCATGTGCGCAAGGGCGATCCGATCACCTTTCCAGCTGCTGCCGACAACGTGTACGTCTTTCATGCTGGCACACGTGCCGTGGGTTCAGCCGCGCGCGATGCGCATGGCGACCCGGCGGTCGTTACCGACGGCGGACGCGTGCTCTCGATAAGCGCGGTTGCGCCAACACTGCGCGAGGCGGCGGCGCTCAGCCGCCAGTACGCCGAGCGTGTGGCGTACCCCGGCAAGCAGATGCGCCACGACATTGCGTGGCGCGAACTACGACGTCAGACGGATGGCGACGCAGCGCACGCGTCTGCCAAGGGTCACGGCACAGCAGCACGCAATGCCTGAGCTGCCTGAGGTCGAGACCATCGCTCGTGGCGTGGACGAGGCCGTGGCCGGACGGACGATAGACTCCATTGGAATCCCGCGGCCTGACGTGCTGCGTGAAGCGTCGGCGCGGACTTTCGCAAAGCGACTGAGGGGCTCCACCATCGTTGCTGCTGCTCGACGCGCGAAGCACATCGTGGTCTCGCTCGACACCGGTGACGCAATGGTGGTTCAGCCGCGCTTCACTGGCGCCCTTCTGGCGACCCAGGCAAGCGACCTCACCGACTACGACCGCACCTATATTGCTGTCCTTCTAGGCCTGGACCACGGCTACGTACTCGCATATCGCGACGTGCGACGGCTCGGCACGGTAACCCTGATGGATGCCGATCGCCTGGAAGAGTACTTCGGTGAGCTCGGAGAGGAGCCGCTGGGCGAGGGATTTACGGCAGGCCGGCTATCGGGTATTCTTCGGGCATCCCGGCAGCCGGTAAAGAAGGTCATCATGGACCAGTACAAGGTGGTTGGCGTGGGTAACATCTACGCCAACGAGGCACTCTGGCGCGCGCACATCGATCCG
>JBDTIP010000166.1:0-11862 GCA_039936295.1 Gemmatimonadaceae bacterium | reverse complement strand
GGCCAGGTCCAAACCTGGCGCGGGAGCTTAGGTAAAGCCGCTCTAGTCCGCTCGCGTCGACCCAGCTCACGACGTGGGCGCCATGGTAGGTGATACGGGCGGAAGATCCCGACGGATGGGCGAGCGTTACGGCGTCCTCGTCACTTCCAGGCTCGATCATCAGCGGGTGAAGTGCTCGGGTTCGCTCAGCGGTTGTCGCAGTTTACCTTTTATTGGAACAATCGTTCGGATCGTTACTGTCGCTTGAAATATTGTACGTCGCGCTCGTGTTTTTCGGCGGCGGCACGTGTACTGAAGGTACCAAGATTACGGCGCTTTCCGGTCTTTGGGTTGGTTTTTTTGGAGTACAGGCGATACTCGCCGGATTTGAGCTTGCGGATCATGCGTGTCTCCTTTTTTGATAAAAGGAAGCGGCAAGGATCAGTCCAGATCGGCCGTCGTGTCCAATAATCGCAGTGCTTTCACTGCGTCTGCGTGCTGCACGGCGAGGCGCACGCCATTTGAAAATGTGAGCGCCGGATACGCGCCGCCGGCGTCGTCGCCGACGATGATCGACTTTATGTCGTTCGCGTCGAGCGCCGCTTGAGCGATGTGTGCTGAAATAGCATCAGGATAGGTGCGGATGACAACGAGCTCGCGATTTTCGTCTGACATCAGAATTCTCCTATGAACGCTATCTCGGGAGTGAGCTCGTGGCCCAGCTCGTCGCGCACGCGCTGCTGCGCGAGGGAAATCAGCTCGCGAACGTCGTGTGCGGTGGCACCGCCCAGGTTTACCATGATGTTGGCGTGAATATGTGAGATCTGTGCGCCACCGATGCGGTGACCTTTCATCCCGAGCTGGTCGATGAGGCGTCCCGCACCGACGCCTTCTATCTTTCTAAAAATCGAGCCGGCCGACGGATGGAATTGCAGCCATGGATGCCGAGCACCGCGCCAGCTCAGGTTCTCCTGAATGATCCTGTGCATCGTTGCGGTGTCTCCGTGCGTGAGACGGAAGGTGACTGCGAGAGCGTAATCGTTCCGGTGGTGAAAGATGGAATCATCGTAGCCAAATTGCAGGTACGCGTTGTCTACCGTGCGGCGCTCGCCTTCTGCGCTTAGAATGTCGCAGGACTGCACAACTTCGGCGATGAACGTCGTGCGCTCCCGCTCCGGTGCGGGACTCAGAAAGTGCAGGTTCTGCCAGACCGCACCACCAACAGTGCTGGGAATTCCAACGTAGTGTTCAAGACCGGCCCAGCCCCGCTCGACAGCCTGGGGAATGAGGTCGCCCATGATCACGCCGCTCTCAGCGTGAAGGTGGCTGTCCTTCTGAAAGTCGAAATGACGGGCGCAGTTGCGAATCACCAAGCCGCGAAAGCCGCGGTCACCGACCAGGATGTTGGCACCAAGCCCGAGCATGAAGAACGGAACGCCGCACTGGCGCGCAGCGGTGATAGCGGCGGCCAGGTCGTCGGCCGAATCCGCCGAGTAGAAGAGATCCGCGGGACCACCGATGCGGAACGTCGTGTACGGGGCGATCGGCTCGTCGCGGACGAGCCGAGTCTGGTCGAGCCGCGCCGCCAACTCGGACAATGCCTGGCCGTACGCGTAGTTTTCATTCGCCGGGTGCATAGCCAATCAAATATAGGGCGTGAGGATAGTACCCCTCTCAGCAGCCCAATCACCAAGCCGATCAGCACTCAGTCAGTCACCCGATCCATCAGGACGTATTGATGCCACAGTCCAGCAACCCTCCATCCATGACTCGATCCATCGGCCATTTCAACTGGCGCGTGCGCGGCATGCTCGCGATTCCTCTGGCCGCCGCGCTGGCGCTTTCCGCGCCGGCCAAAGGGCAGATTGCGCAGGAGCGCGTGGACCTCGGTGTCATATCACGCATCAGGCAGGAAGGACTAGAGCACTCACAGATCCCCGAGCTCGCGTCGCATCTGACGGACATGATCGGGCCGAGGCTGACCGGGTCGCCGGGAATGAAGGAGGCGAACGAGTGGACTGCGTCGACGTTGAAGTCGTGGGGACTGACCGACGTCCAGATCGAACCGTGGGGCAAGTTCGGACGCGGCTGGGAGAATGTCGCGTACGAGGGGCGAATACTCACGCCATACAGCCAGCCGATGCCCGGCCAGGCAAGTGCGTGGACCGGCAGCACCAAAGGGACGATCACAGCGCCGGTGATGATCATCGAAGGCGGCGTGGACAGCATCGCGAAGTACGGCACCACGCTTCGCGGTGCGGTAGTGCTGGAAGCGCCCCCACGTGCGCTGCCGCCCGAGTTCAAAGAAGTGGAGCGCCGCACGCCAGTGGATTCGCTACTGGCCGAGGTGCATCAACGGGGCGGGGCTGCCATTGGATGGGACACGCTCCTGGTGAAGATCCAGAAGCAACAGGCGCACCGCGACTCACTGCTAAGACAGGCGGGCGTCGCGGCAGTGATCACAGGATCAGGAAGTCCTTACGGCACGATTCGCGGTGGCGGCGACTGGTACGCGGTGAATGCCGATGCGGCGATTCCGGTTCCGCAGGTGATTGTCGAGCAGGAACAGTACAACGAGCTGTACCGGAACGTGAAGCGCGGCATCCCGGTAAGGGTTGAGCTGAACGTTCAGAATCGATTCCTCGACAAGGATCTCAACGCGTACAACACACTTGGCGACATTCGCGGTACGGAGAAGCCAGATGAGTATGTAATGATTGGCGCGCATCTCGATTCGTGGCACTTTGGCAATGGTGCGACCGACAACGCGGCAGGATCTGTGGTGATGATGGAGGCGATGCGCATTCTGAAGACACTCGACCTGCATCCCAGGCGGACGATACGGATCGCGCTCTGGAGCGGCGAGGAGGAAGGGATCTACGGCTCGCGCAACTGGATCAAGAAGCACCCCGATCTGGTGCCAAAGATCTCCGCATACCTGAACCTCGACAACGGAACCGGAAAGATCCGTGGCATCTGGGACCAGTCGAACGAGAAGGCAGTGCCGATCTTCGATCAGATTCTGTGGCCGTTCCAGGATCTCGGAGTAATTGCCGTAAGACGTGGGAATACCGGGAGCACCGATCACGTCTCCTTCGACGACGCGGGGGTTCCAGCCTTCAACTTCATTCAGGACCCCATCGAGTACGGCCTCCGCACGCACCATTCCTCGAATGACGTGTATGATCACCTCGAGATCGACGACCTGAAGCAGGCTGCCGTGGTGGTTGCCGCGACCGCGTACGAGCTCGCGAATAGAGACGAGATGTTTCCACGCAAGTGAGGATGATGAAAGTTCGACGATTGATCAGGGGGGCGTTCACAGCGCTCGCAATATCCGCGTGCCTGCTACCTGTCGTGCTCTCTGCTCAGCGGGCGGAGCTGGACAAGATCATACAGCGACGCGTGCTCCCGAACGGGTTGGAGGTGATCGTCGTCGAGAATCACGGCGTTCCGCTGGCGACGGTGGAGGTGAACGTGCGCAACGGATCGTTCACGCAGACGCCAGAATATGCTGGTCTCGCACACATGTACGAACACATGTTCTTCCGTGCAAACGCCGACTATCCGCAGAGCGAACTGTATCTGGACCGCGCCGCGCAGCTTGGCGCAGTGTTCAACGGGACGACCCAGGAAGAAACGGTGAGCTACTATCTCACCGTTCCCGCGGATTCTGTGCGTGGCGCGATCCAGTGGCTGACGCCGGCGCTCAGGTCTCCGCTCTTTCTGGAGAGCGAGCTTACCGTTGAGCGGCAGGTGGTGATCGGCGAGTACGATCGCAACGAATCGAGCCCGTTCTTCCAGCTGCAGCGTCAGATGGACATGAAGCTGTATCCCGGCAATTATTCGCGGAAGAACGTGATCGGCGATCGCCAGGTGGTGGCGACGACGACACCCGAGAAGATGCGCTACATCCAGCACAAGTACTACATACCCGATAACTCTGTTCTCATAGTTGCTGGCGACGTGAACCCTGACAGCATCTTTGCGATTGCTGCGCGACAACTCGGTAGCTGGGCGCGCGGTCCCGATCCGTTCCTTACCGATCCCATCCCGCCAATTCCCCCATTGACATCGAACGATGCCGTGGTAGTGAACGCAGACGTGAACGCGGTGACAGTGCTGATCCAGTGGCAAGGCCCGAGCGTCGGCAAGGATCCCAAGTCGACGTATGCGGCTGACGTGTTCTCGGATTTGCTGAGCGATCCTCGGTCGCGGTTTCAGCAACGGCTGGTGGATAGCGGCCTGTGGCAGGGTGTGACCGTGAACTACTACACTCTGAATCACACCGGACCGATCAGCATCAGTGGGCAGACATCGCCCGAGAAGCTTAGACCGGCGCTGGCTGCGCTTGACTCCGAGATCAAGAAGCTGGACGACCCAAAATATTTTGATGCGGACGATCTGAAGGCAGCGCAGGCGCACCGTGCGGTAACGTCAGCGTTCGGGCGCGAGCAGGCGTCGGACTTCGCGCACACACTGGGTTTCTGGTGGAGCGTTGCGAGTTTGGAGTACTACATGGGCTACGTTGACAACATGGCCCGCCAGACGACGGCGGATCTCCGCGCGTACGCCGACAAGTATATCGTAGGCAAGCCGAGGATTACCGGCGTGCTCATATCGCCCGAGGGACAGCAGCAGATCCATCTGACTACCGACGAGCTGAAAGGAGGGCCGAAGTGATGCTGCGCAGAGTCATTACGTTCGCGGCGGCGGTATTCGTCGTCGCTGGAGGCGCAGCTGCGCAGACAGCGGCCGACACGCTGACATCGAGCTTCACGGTTGACGGCATTCCCGTAATCCTGCGGCGCAACACATCCAACAACGTGGTTGTCGCGAACGTGTATCTACTCGGCGGCGTGCGTCAGGTGACGCAGGCAACGAGCGGAATCGAGCCGTTTCTGCTGACGGTGTCGGAGCACGGTACGCTGCACTATCCCAAGGCCGTGCTGCGCAACAGGACCTCGGCGCTCGGTAGCGATTTCGTGATTGCGCCGTCAGTGGACTGGACGATGTTTGGTGCACGTACGATCACGACCGTACTCGACTCGGCCTGGGCGATCTTCGCGGACAGGTTGATGTATCCCGCGATCCAGCCAGCGGAGGTCGAGTTGGTGCGGTCGCAGCTATTGAGTGGTGAGAAGCAGGAGCACGATGACCCTGATGCTTACGTATCCGATCTAGCCGACAGCGTCGCATTTGCCGGGCATCCGTATGCGATATCCGAGACCGGCAACCTGACGTCGTTGGCGAGCATTACTCCGGCGCAGCTCAGGGATTACGAGAAGACGCAGATCGTGAAGTCGCGGATGCTCCTGATCGTCGTGGGCGACGTGACGCGGCCACACCTGGAAGCATTGATCCACGCGACGCTGGCCAAGCTGCCAAGTGGCAGCTACAAGTGGACGTTGCCCGATCCGATACCCGTTGCGCCGACGTCCGCGGTGCTGGTGCAGCGCGAACTGCCGACGAACTACATGCTTGGTTACGTCGCCGGGCCACTGGCGTCATCGCCCGATTTCACCGCGCTGCGCGTTGCGGCGACCGTGCTCACCGGTCAGATGTTCGCCGAGATCCGCGGCCGGCAGAATCTGACGTACGACGTGCACGCTCCGTTCCTGGACCGTGCCGCGAGTGCATCCGGGTTGTACGTGACGACGGTGTCACCTGATACGACACTCAAGCTGATGAAGTTCTTCATCAACCAGCTGCAGAACGAGGTGGTGACTTCGGAAGGATTGCAGCGACTGGAGCTGCAGTTCATCACGCAGTATTTCCTGGACAACGAGACCAACGCGTCGCAGGCGGACTTCCTCGCCAGATCGCAGTTATACCAGGGAGATTATCGACGCGCGATGTCGTTCGTCCAGGACTTGAAGTCGGTGACGCCGGAAGCGGTGCAGGCCGCGGCGCGGAAGTACATGAAGAACGTGCACTGGGCGTATCTAGGCGACACGACTAAGGTGAGCAGGAGCTTGTTGACGAGTTTTTGAAGTGATGGACGTTAGCGTCATTTCAGCCGAGGCGGCATACTATGTTGCCATAGATAACGAGGCGGGAGTGTTCGCCGCCTTTGCTATTCGCACTTCTACTGACGGTCACCAAGCGTACGCCGCACATTGTCAAGCGAAACACCCAGCGCCCGCAGCGCAACCATCACATGGTACATCAGATCCGCCGCCTCCTCCGTAGCACGCTCGCCGTCGCCATCCGCTAGCGCAAGCACCAGTTCAGCCGTCTCCTCTCCAAGCTTCTTCAAGCGCAGATTTCGATCAGCGAGCAGCTTCTGCGTATAGCTACCTTCCTGCGCATCATGTACGCGTGATTCGATCACAGCCGCGAGAGCCGTAAGCGCATCGCCATTACTTGGATGCTCGAAGCATGAGACGGTTCCGTTGTGACACGCCGGTCCAGCCGGTCTCACGCGCGCGAGAACCGCATCTCGATCGCAATCCGGTGTGAGCGTGACCACGCCCTGTGTGTTACCACTCGTCTCCCCCTTGTGCCACAATCCTCGCGTGCGCGAGTGATAGTGCATCTCGCCGGATTCGAGAGTCTTCGCCAGCGCCTCCCGGTCCATGTGCGCAACCATCAACACCGCACCGGTTACAGCATCCTGCGTGACCACGGTGACCAGGCCGTTGCCTTTATCGAAGTCCAGCTCATCAACTGTCATGGGTTCCCTACCAGAATGTCGCGCACCGGTTTAGCGAGCGCCGCATTTGTTGCTATCACGTCACCGCCAAATGCGGTATCGCGTCCGCGCCAGTCAGTAAACGCGCCACCAGCCTCCGTAACGATCGGATACAGCGCGGCGACGTCCCACGGTGCAACAATGTCGTCCAACATCACCTCGGCGCGCCCGGTCGCGAGCAACAGATAGCCATAGCAGTCGCCCCATGTTCGCGCCACGCCAGCCTCCGACGCGAGCTTATGCCATGCGGCGGCGCGATCGGGCCGTTCCGCGAATCTGTCATCTGTTATCAAGAGGGTAGACTCGGCAATGGTTGCTGTTGACGACACGCGGCACCGAACGCCGTTCCAGAGACATCCCTCCGCTGCCGCCGCAGCTATAATCTCAGCAATGGCTGGAAAGTACGCGCATCCTGCAAGCACGTTCTCACCTTCTGCAACTGCCACAAGTGTACCCCACAGCGGTACCTGTCGCACGAAGCTCTTGGTACCGTCTATCGGGTCGAGTATCCATCGTCGCCGCGCAGCCGGGCGGACGTCGCCGAACTCCTCGCCGAGTATCCCGTCTTCCGGGAAGTGCTTCTCGATCCACGTGCGAGCACGCTCCTCGGCGCCGCGGTCCGCGACCGTAACGGGCGAGCCGTCCTTCTTGATGTCGACGGCAAGATTCTTCCCGTAGTGCGACATCGCAAAATTGCCGGCCAGCTTGGCCACCGTCGTGACGGCGTCGAGATATGACTCACTCATGCTGCATCCCTTACCCGTAATCGTGATTCGCGCATCCATGCCTTGATCTGGGCAACGGTGGTGGCGCCATCGTGAAGTATTCCCGCAACGAGCGCGGCATCCGCATGACCGTCTTCGATCGCGGCGACGACATCGCGAGCAGAGCCAGCTCCGCCGGAAGCGATGACAGGGACATCGACAGCATCCGCGACGGCGCGCGTAAGCTCGATGTCGTAGCCGTCGCGCGATCCGTCACGATCCATGCTCGTAAGCAGAATCTCGCCTGCGCCAAGACGCACACACTCGCGTGCCCACTCGATCGCGTCGAGGTCCGTCGCCGTACGGCCGCCATGTGTGAAGACTCGCCACGTCTTACCGGCAAGTTTGGCATCGATGCTGGCCACGACACACTGCGCGCCAAACAACGCCGCTGCTTCGCTCAACAGCTCCGGCCGCAGAACGGCAGCAGAATTGATGGCGACCTTGTCGGCGCCGGCGCGCAACACCAGCGCAACATCTTCGGCACTTCGCACCCCACCACCGACTGTAAGTGGAATGAACAGCCGCTCCGCGGTCCTCCGTACGACATCCAGCAGCGTACCGCGACCTTCGACACTCGCCGATATGTCGAGAAAGACCATCTCGTCTGCGCCCTCGGCTTCGTATCGTGCGGCAAGCTCCACGGGATCGCCAACATCGCGCAGGTTCACGAACTGCGTTCCCTTGACGACCCGGCCATCGCGTACGTCGAGACATACTATAAGACGTCGTGCGAGCATCACTTCACGTCCAGAGTAACGGAGCCCTTGGTGCTGAACACGGCGCCCGTTCCCGCATCCACCATCGCGGCTCGAATCGCCATTCCGAGTGCCTTGAAGGCGCTTTCGACGATGTGATGCCGGTCGGTACCGCGCAGCACACGAAGGTGCACTGTCGCCTTAGCGTTGTCGGCGAAGGAGCGCATCCAGTGATCGTACAAACTGCTCGGCAACGGTCCCCGATAGTACGGCCGCCCGCCCATGTCTATACACGCCTGCACAAGCGCCTCGTCCATCGGAATTGTGCAATCGCCGTAACGCGCCGCCGAGGGGCTGATGAGATCGGCGACTGCAGCGCCCATCGCAATCGCGACATCCTCTATGGCGTGATGTCTTAGGTCACCTTCGGCGCGCAGCATCATGTCGAGGCCTGCGTAGCGCGCGAACGTGACCATCATGTGATCCAGAAACCGCACGCCGGTTGCGATGTCGCTCTTCCCTTCCCCGCGCCGGATCTCCAGGCGAATTTTTGTCTCGCGCGTCTCGCGCTCCACCACGCTCCTGTCACTCACGCAATAGTCTCCATTGTCATTCTGCGAACTCCTCGGCTACCGTACTAGGGTCCAGTGCTCCGGTGTACAGCGCCATGCCGATCACCACCGATGCGACTCCGCGATCCTCGAGTGCGCGCAGGTCGCCGAGCGTGCCGATGCCGCCGCTCGCGCAGATCGGGTGCACGCTCTCTTCCACGACATCTTCCATGAGTGGAAGATCGGTTCCTTCCATGAGCCCTTCCTTGTGCACCGCGGTGACCAAGACACCGGCCAGTGGCAGCGCGTTGAGCTCATCGATCAGGTCGAGAACGTACCGGTCCGACACGCTCGTCCAGCCGCGCGTGACGACGTGGCGCTCGCGCACGTCGGCGGCGACGATCAGTGTTCCCGGGAAGGCTTCGGCCATGTCGGCGAGCCAGTGCGGACTCTCTATCGCTCTGGTGCCGAGCACGATGCGCCGGGCGCCATCGCGGAGGAGTGACTCGATCCGCTCCTCGTCGCGCACTCCACCGCCTACCTGCGCTTCCATTGAGGTCGCACGCAGTATCTCGCGAATGGTCTCCGCGTTGCTACCACGACCTGTCGCCGCATCGAGATCGACGACGTGAACGCGGCGAAAGCCAGCGTAATCCCAGCGGTGAGCGACGCCGGGCGGGTCATCGAGTCGCACCTGCTCCGCGTCGTACGAACCACCGACGAGCTGCACGCATGCCGCTTCACGGATGTCTATTGCGGGTATCGCGATCATCGGATCACTCCCTCGACGAAATCACGCACGAAGCGGACGCCGGCCTGGGAGCTCTTTTCAGGATGGAACTGCACGCCAACGGTGTTGGCGACGGTCACGACTGACGCGAATCGGTCGCGCTCGTGAGTGGAGTAAGCAACGATGCAGTCTTCATTGTCTGGCTCGCATACATAGCTGTTCGCGAAATATGCAATATGGGGGACACATGTCGTCATGCTTGCGAAAGCCCCGTCATTCCCGCGAAAGCGGGAATCCATCTGCTGTCGGTGATCTCCGGATTCCACTTCATTCCAGCCAATCTGTGGCACGCTGCGCGCCCTGAGCCGCCGTACGCGGCCCGGGATCACGCCGAGTCCAGCGCCTGGGCCCTCGTCGCTGGCGTCGAAGAGAAGCTGCATACCGAGACATATGCAGAGCGTAGGTAGGCCAGCGACGATTGCGTTGCGCATAGCGCCCGCGCCGCTGGCAAGGCGCGCTGCAGCGTTACTGAATGCGCCGACGCCCGGCAGCACCAGCATATCGGTGTCCAGTGCAGCAATCGGATCGGACTGCAGTCGCACCTCTACCTCATCGCCAGCGCCGAGTGCCTTTACGAGAGAGTGCATGTTGCCGGCGCCGTAATCGAAGATCGTGATGATCGTCGCGGTCATACGATCAGTTCCCCGAGTGCATCGACGAACTGCTCCATGATTTGCCACTGCCCAATCGAAATTCGCAGCGCATCGCCAATCCCCGGCAACGTAGTGAAAGGACGAACGGCGATACCACGCACGCGCAGCTCGCGATCGAGCTTCTCCGAATTCGCGACCGGCACCAGCACGAAATTGCTGTCGCTCGGTAATGGCGCAAAGCCGAGCGCTGTAAGCTCAGTGATCAGACGCTCACGATTGGCGACGGCCTCACGTACGCGCGTTTCGACCCAGGGGAGGTCCTCCGTGAGTGCGGCGATCGCTGCACGCTCAGCAATGCTGCTAACCTTATACGGCCCGCGCGATTTCTCGATCTCGGCGATCACGGATGGCTCGCCAATGGCGTAGCCGACGCGAAGTCCAGCCAAGCCGAATGCCTTGGACAATGTGCGCGTTATCACGACCCGCGGGCTGCGAGTGAGAAAGTCGAGGCAGTTCCACGACGCGAATTCAGCGTACGCCTCGTCGATCATCACGATTCCGTCGACGCCTGCAACCACCTGATCGATCGCATTGCGCGTGAACGATGTGCCGGTCGGGTTGTTTGGTGAGCAAAGATAGGTTATTGTCGCACCAGTTGCGATGTATCGCGCGACGTCGGCATCGTAGGACGCGGTGAGCGGGATGGGCACATCCGCAAGTCCATTCATTCGCGCAAGAATTGGAATCATCATGAACGAAGGGTCCGGATGCGCTATGACGTCACCGGGCTCGCCGAACGCGCGGATAGTGGAATCGAGCACATCATCGGACCCGCAACCCGTGACGACCATATCCGGCGTTACGCCGACGTAGCCTGCGATCGCGCGCTTCAGGTCCGCGGCATACAACGCCGGATACCGGGTGATGGATGCAGACGAGGCAGCTGAGATCGCTCGCAACGCCGCAGGCGGAACACCCCAGAGATTGGTATTGTCGCTGAGATCGATCGCCGCTGGCGCGCGGTTCGGAGCGTAGAGCGAGATGTCGCGATACGTAGCTCGCGCGAGCTCCAGCGTTGTTGCCGTCATGATGCACTTCCTGTAAGCGCAGACCACTGCCGCGCGGCGGCGGCGTGTGCCGGCAATCCTTCGGACTCGGCAAATATCGCAACGTCGTCCGAGAGACGCTGTGCAGCGCCAGCGTCAATGACCTGATACGTTGTCCAGCGGATAAAGTCGAGCACCGAAAGACCGGAGTACGATCTTGCGAGACCGCCTGTTGGCAGAACATGGTTCGCGCCAGTCATGTAATCTCCAAACGCGACAGAACTGCGCTCGCCGACGAACACAGTGCCGGCGTTTCGAAAGCGCGGCAACACGTCGCGCGCGCCGTCAAAAGCTAGCAGGAGATGCTCGGGTGCGAAGTTATTGCTGAAGGTGACAGCCTGATGCATGTCTGCAGCGCACAGCACGGCACCGCGCGTGCGGAGCGATTCTTCAATGATGTCGCGACGCTGCTGCAGCGGTAGCGCGTCGGTCAATCTCGCCGAGATGCTGTCCGCGACGCCCTGCCCCACCGCGACGACGACGACCACCGCGCGCGGATCGTGCTCGGCCTGCGCCATCACCTCGCGAACCACGGCATCCACATTCGAACTCGGATCGGCCACCACTAGCAGCTCACTGGGTCCCGCTGGCGAATCGATCGACACCATGCCCGCAACCTGCAGCTTGGCCTCGGCGACGTACGCATTGCCGGGTCCTACTATAGTGTCCACTCGTGGGACTGTTTCG
>JBDTIP010000165.1:0-7433 GCA_039936295.1 Gemmatimonadaceae bacterium | reverse complement strand
ACCGCGTACGAACTTGAACACGGTTGCGGGTGTCTTCGCCATGTTCTCTTCCAGAACCCACGAGGCGTAGTCGGGATAGCCGAGCAGCTTGGCTTTCTCGGCGCGCAGCTGGGCCAGGCGCTCGATGGTCGAGCGAGTGTCGTTGGCATCGCTCTTCTCAGCGCGGATCCATGACGCGTTGAAGAGCTGCTCGCGCACGGAGCGATTATCGAGCGATGTGAGAGCCGGTTGTTGCGTCGTGTTCTGCAGCGGGATCAGCCACTTGCCGTTGAGGCCGCGATGTGTCGCGTCCTGCGCTGCGGCTGCAATTGCAGCGTCGCTTAGACCGGAGAGCGTGCTTCGATCATCGACGACCAGCGCTACTGCTTTGGTTGCGCCGAGCAGCTCGCGAGCGAACGTAGCGCTGAGCGTGGATGCTTCCTCATTGAGCTTCTGCAGCTTTGCCCGATCCGCAGCTGAGAGTTTTGCACCCGAGTGAACGAAGCGCTCGTAATACCACTCGGCGAGGCGCTTTGATTCCGCATCGAGATGCAGATTCTCACGCGTGTTGTAGATGGTCTCGACGCGCTTGAAGAGAACAGGATTGAGATAGATTGCGTCTTCGAGCGCGGCGAGCTTGGGCGCTTCTTCCTTGCGCGCCTGCTGGAGCGTGTCGTTGGTATTGGCCTGCGCGACTGCGCCGAAGGCAGACTCCACGCGATGCAGCAATGCGCCGGAGCGCTCCAGTGCGACGAGCGTGTTGTCAAACGTCGGAGCTGCCTGGTTGTTGGCGATTCTGGCGACTTCAGAGTCCTGCTGAGCGATTCCAGCGTCGATCGCCGGTTGATAATCGCTCGACCGGATCTCGTTGAATAGCGGCGCCTGGAACGGGAGCGTGCTCGGCTTGAAAAAAGGGTTGGTACCCGCTTGAGACTGGGCCTGCGTCGGGAGAACCGCGAGGCTCGACGCGACTGCACCGACGATGAAATGGCGTATGAACATGGGCTGCTCAATGCTGAAGGATGGTCAAGCAAGTATGATGGCTCTGGCAGACCGTCGCAACCGTAGAGCGGCGGACGGAGCGGATCGCTCGTACATTTCTCGTGCAACTTTGACCGGGGGCGAGACATGGGCATGCTTGATGGCATACTCGGCGGCATAGTCGGGGCTGAAATGGCCACCGTGGTGAATGGCGTGATAGAGAGGCACGGCGGCGTCCAGGGCGTTGTGAGCCAGCTCGAGTCCCAGGGGCTGGGTAGCACTGTCCGATCCTGGGTGGGTACCGGCTCGAACACTCCGGTTACGGGTGAGCAGCTGCACGCGGCGCTCGGCCCGGATCTGATGAACCAGCTGGCAGCACGGATCGGCATTCCACCAGAAGAGCTGTCGGCGAAGCTGGCGCAGGTCCTGCCCGGCGCGATCGATACGTTGACGCCGAACGGCGCCGTACCGCCGGCTCCGTAACGGAGCCGGCAGGCATCCTATGCTAAACGACGCAGGCGCGACCACAAGCGTGCTGCCATCGACGCTCGCAACGCTAACGGGCGCCGGCGCGGCGATTCTCGGTGGGTGGGCCTCGGCACACTTTACGGCGCGTCAGGCTCGGCACCGAGCCGCCAAGGCGCGTGACGAGCGACGGCGGGTGCTAGCGAGCATACTCATGGACGAGCTCGCCAATATCGCTGCCGCGCTGGGCTCGTTTCCCGAAGCTATAACACGCCGCCGTTTCCGGCCGCTGCCCGATACCCCAGTTCTGGATCGGATGCTTTCGATAGCCGATGTCTTCAACCAGTCGGCTGTGATTACGCTTCTCAGCGTGCGCGAGATGGTGCGCGCACATCGTCGCGTCTCAAAGGAGTGCCACACGTTGTTCCGGAGATCGCGACGGCTTCCCGAGTCGGTTAGTCGCGCGGAAACGGAACATCATCTTCTGGAAGTTGTGGCCGACGCAACGCGGACGACTGGGGCCGTCTGCGACGCCGCTGCCGTCACCCTGGTCGAGATGGGTGGCATGGCCACTCCCGGAGAGGGAACCGGTACGCGACGGTACACCTCAGGAGCAGTCGAAGACACGTTGCGATGGACGGCGGTCCACCCGACAATTACTGCTGGCGGAAGAGGCCGCACAGGCGAGGCCGAGTCGGGATGATGTAGACTGGTCACTGATCCATCGCTCGATACCCGGACACACTGTAGACCAACGCGCTTGCCTGGTTCCACAATCCACCGGTTGGTCCGGCAACCGCGGTGCCCATTGCAGGGACGATGTCGCTGCATCCCTGCACGAGCGAGCACAATTCGGTTAGTGCCGAGGATCTGATATCAGCGTGAACGAGATTACCGGATAGCGCCCATTGACGTAATCCAGCAGATCCAGTGGCGGGCCGGCAGTCTCCGGTCTCTTCCACGAAATCTCGAACGCCAGCCTGTTATGTTGCGCGGTGTCACCCTTGCTCTGCTGCTGAAGCGCTGCCCTGAATCCCAGTGAGGCGACGGAGCGAACGAGATCCGCTCCGACCGGCTTCTCGATGTCGGACTCGATGACGAGCGTGCCGAAGCGCTCGCGCGGAATGCGCACGTCGAGCCACTTGAGCGCCCACAGAGTTACCAGGCTTAGCACGGTCGCGGTTACGCCAAGTCCCATCTGGCCTCCACCGAAACAGAGTCCGATAGCCGTCATTACCCAGAGAGTCGCGGCGGTCGTCACTCCGGTGACGAGACTCCCTCGCTTGAGAATCGTCCCGCCGCCAATGAAGCCGACACCCGTGAGTATTCCGAGCGGCAGGCGCAACACGTCCATGCTGCCGAACGAGCCGGGTAGCCTGCCGCCGACCGATAGCAGGACGTTGGCCTGAATCATCGCGACCGCTGCCGCGAGACCAACGAGGATGGTGGTTCTGAAGCCCGCGTTGTGACCCTGCGCGCTTCGGTTGAAGCCGATGACCCCGCCCGCAATCATGGTGAGGATCAGGCGGATCGCAATATCGTCCCACGTTGGATGCAGCGGCATTGGGATGTTGTGGCGGTGTCTTCCGTGCCTCTTCAAGCTCGCGCGATGTCGTGCCAAGTCAAGATGGCAGCCGCCAAGTCCCACTCAGTTGCCATGCTAAACACCGAACCGAAATGAAAGTTCGCTAACTTTGGGTGCCCGTCGCAGTCGCGATTTCTGTTTGAACCAGACCCAGATGACGTCCATATCAGTGTCTCCTGAAGAAACATTCGACCCAGCTTCACCAGAAGAGTGGGAAAGCTTCCGAGCCCTGTCGCACCGAATGGTGGACGACATGATCGCATACCTCGCCACGCTCCGCGACCGGCCGGCGTGGCGCGAGATGCCGGCTACTGTTCGCGCAGCGCTCGCCCAGCCAATACCGTACGCCGGCATCGGCGCCGAGGCCGTGTACGAGGAATTCGTTCAGAACGTGCTCCCGTACCCTGATGGGAATCTTCATCCGCGCTTCTTCGGTTGGGTAAAGGGCAATGGCACTCCACTCGGCATGATGGCCGACATGCTCGCCGCTGGCCTCAATCCGCACATGGCTGGCTTCAATCAGGCGCCGGCACTCGTCGAGCAACAGTTGATCGACTGGCTGGCGACCCTTCTCGGAATGCCGGGCGGCAGTGGAGTTCTGGTCACTGGCGGCACGATGGCCAGCACACTCGCGCTCGATGTCGCAAGATTCGCCACCGCGAGGAAGATTGGAATCGACGTTCGCGAGGATGGCGTGCAAATCTGGTCGGACAGCTCGCAGCATCAACCGTTCGTCTTCTATGGATCTGCCGAGACCCACGGATGGGCGCGCAAGGCGGCGGAGTTCATGGGGCTCGGCAACCGTGCCTTCAGGCGCGTACCGGTTGGCGCCGACTATGCCATCGACTTGAGCACGCTCCGGGAAATGGTCGCGGCAGACCGCGCCGAAGGGATGATTCCGTTCTGTGTCGTCGGCACAGCTGGCACCGTGAACACCGGCGCGTCGGACGATCTCACCGCGTTGGCAGATTTCTGCGTGAGCCAGGACATATGGTTTCACGTAGACGGCGCGTTCGGTGCACTCGCGTATCTCTCTGAGAAGCTGCGTCCCCAACTTGCCGGTCTCGAGCGTGCGGACTCAATCGGTTTTGACCTGCACAAGTGGGGAGATCTCCCATTCGAGTGCGCGTGCGTCCTTGTGCGCGATCCGGAGGTTCACACGGCAACGTTCGCCGCGCCTGCGAGTTACCTTGCGACGCTCCAGCGTGGCGTCATAGCCGGCGGGCTGCCGTTCGCGGATCGTGGCCTTGATCTTACGCGTGGGTTCAAGGCGCTCAAGGCGTGGATGTCGTTAAAGGCGGACGGAGTGGACAAGCTCGTGCGGCTGATCGAGCAGAATGTCGCCCAGACCAGGTATCTCGTCGAACGGGTGACATCAGAGGCCCATCTGGAACTGCTCGCACCGGCGCCGTTGAACATCGCGTGCATTCGCTATGCACCTGCCGGCGTCTCCGATGACACACTGGATGCAATGAACACCGAGATCCTGCTGCGCCTACAGGAGACTGGCATCGCAATTCCGTCGAGCACGATCATCGATGGCCACTTCGCGATTCGCGTCGCCAACGTGAATCATCGTGCGACGCTCGGCGATATCGACGCGCTACTCGACGGAATACTGCGTATTGGAAGAGATCTGAGGTCGCAGATGGAGCTGAACGGATGGCCGTCCAGCTCCTGACGATCTGTGGTCAATACGGAATCAAACCGGAAACAGCATCTCCCGGTACTTCGGCAGTGGCCATTCCGCGTCGCTGACAGTCAGCTCGAGCTCGTCGCACTTCTCGCGCACCTCAGCCATGGCGTCGGCGCCCTTGCTAGTTAGCAGCTTCGCCTGCTCGAGCGGAGCATCGTGCATCGACTCCGCTTTCGTAATGACGTTCGCAAGCGAATCGCGGCGCTTGAGCAGATCCTCGATCATCGCGCCGACCCTGTTCGCAACGCTGGTGTGCGGAATGGAGCTGATTCCGGCGCTCTTCGCTTGCGCTGCAGAGTTGGCCAGCGAGCCGGCGTAGCTGAGCGATGCAGGCACCACATAGGTGTCCACGATCTCACGTAGCATGTGCAGCTCGATCAGCATGTCCTTGGTGTAGCGCTCCAGACGCACGTGATAGCGCGAGTCCAGCTCCTCGTTGGTAAAAATGCCGAGCGACGTGAGGAGGCTTCGCGATTGCTTGGTCACGAGCTGCTGCAGCGCCTCGGGAGTGCGGCGCATGTTGGGAAGTCCGCGCTTCTTTGCCTCCGCCACCCACGCTTCAGAGTAGTTATTTCCTTCGAAGCGAATCGCCTCGGTGGCCTTGAACGACTTGCGTACCACTCTCAACGCCGCGTCATCCACTGATTTCGCGTCGCGCTTCTCGTCCTTCAGCTCCACGCGCAACTTCTCGGTGATGTCGGCGAGGGCTTCAGCAACTGCCGCATTGAGCAGCACGATCGGGAAGGCAATGCTCTGGCTCGAGCCAACCGCGCGAAACTCGAACTTCTGCCCCGTGAACGCGAACGGCGACGTGCGATTGCGGTCAGTGTTGTCTTTTTCGATCTCGGGGAGCTTCGCCACACCCAGGCCGATCATCTGCTGGTCGGCGCTCTGCGTGCTCTTTCCGTCGATGATCTCCTCGATCACGCGCGAGAGCATGGTGCCCATGAACACGGAGATGATTGCCGGCGGTGCCTCGTTCGCGCCGAGCCTGTGCTCGTTTCCGGATGTAGCGATCGCGGCGCGCAGCAGCCCGGCATGCTTGTGCACACCCTGCAGTACCGCCGCGAGAAACAGCAGGAAGCGGATGTTCTGGTGCGGTGTCTTTCCCGGCTTCAGAAGATTGATACCGTCCGACGCCGGATCATCCGATCTGAGTGCCATCGCCCAGTTGCAGTGCTTGCCGCTGCCGTTCACGCCAGCGAACGGCTTCTCTGCAAGCAACGCCTGCAACCCGTGTCGCAGCGCGACTCGCCGCAACGTGGCCATCACGATCTGATTGTGATCGACCGCGATGTCGGTTTCCTCGAACATTGGTGCCATCTCGAACTGGCATGGCGCGACTTCATTGTGCCGCGTAACGATCGGCACACTCAGCTTGTACAGCTCGTGCTCAACCTCGGCGATGCATGCCTGGATGCGCTCAGGGATTCCGCCAAAGTAGTGATCCTCGAGCTGCTGCCCGCGCGCCGGCGGTGCCCCAAGCAGCGTGCGGCCAGCCATGACCAGATCGGGCCGCATCGCGAACAACGTCCGGTCGATCAGGAAGTATTCCTGCTCCGCGCCGAGTGTGGTGTACACCCTGCGCACATTCTTGTCGCCCATCAACTGCAGTAGCTCTGTCGCCTTGTTCGACAGCACGTCCGAGCTGCGCAGCAGCGGCGTCATCTCGTCCAGCGCTTCACCGTTGTAGCCGATGAACACTGAAGGAACGCACAACGTACGTGCGCCAGCGCTTTCCACGATGAAGACGGGACTCGCCGGGTTCCACGCCGTATAGCCGCGCGCTTCCCACGTCGCACGAAGGCCGCCTGATGGAAAGCTCGATGCGTCCGGCTCGCTCTGGATCAGCTGCGCCGCTGAGAATGACTCCATCGGCTCCATGTCGTCGTCGAATGTCAGGAACGCGTCGTGCTTCTCCGCAGTCAACCCTGTCTGTGGCTGAAACCAGTGCGTGAAGTGCGTCACGCCGCGTGACACTGCCCAATCCTTGATCACCTGCGCCACCGTGGGCGCGATGTCGCGGTCCAGCTTCTTTCCCTGGCGTACTGCCGACAGAAGCTTCACATACACCTCCTTCGGCAACTTCTCGCGCATCTGGCGCGCGCCAAAGGTGTTGATTCCGAAATATTCCGACGTTCTCAGAGGAGCGGGTGCGGACGATTCGTCGGTTACGCGAGCTGAAATATCCTGGACTGCTAGCTGGCGGGCAGAAGGCATTGAAGTAGGCTAGATCGCCGATTGTTAGGGAAATAGTGCAATACTTGCACAACTCGACGATCAATATGCATATTATGACATTCATTTGCAAGGAAACGCGGATAAAAGTGCAGAAAACGGACATTCTGAATATCACAAAGAAGCAATCGGTCAAGTTCCTCCGGCTCCAGTTTACCGATATCCTTGGTATCAACAAGAACGTCGAGATCCCAGCCTCTCAGATCGAGAAGGCGCTGGATGGCGACGTCATGTTCGACGGCTCAGCCATAGAAGGATTCGTCCGGGTGGAAGAGTCGGACATGCTCCTCGTGCCGGACCTTTCCACGTTTCAGGTCTACCCCTGGGGTGATCCGGACGCCCGCGTCGCCAGGGTCATATGCGATGTCCACACCCCCGACGGAGGCCACTTCGAGGGTGACCCGCGTTGGGTTCTCAAGCGTGCCCTTGCTCGCGCCGAGTCCATGGGGTTCAGGATGAACGCAGGGATGGAGGCCGAGTTTTTCATGT
>JBDTIP010000164.1:0-9321 GCA_039936295.1 Gemmatimonadaceae bacterium | reverse complement strand
GATTTCGATGGTTTGCAACAGCGCATCGTGCCGGTTTCGGGAATCGCGGAGCGCGGCTACGGAGATGTACGCGCTGGTGAAGCAGGGACGGTATTCTTCGCCGAGACTGTGCCGCAGACCGGTACTGAGGAGAACCCGGCGTTCGGTGTGGTGGTTCACCGTTACGAACTGAAGGATCGCAAGGCGACGACATTCCTTCAAAACGTCGCAGAATATTTCGTGAGCGCTGACGGGAAGAAGGTGTTGTACCATACGCCTGGACCGATGGGAGGGCTGTTCCTGGTGGACGCGATGTCGCCAACGACGCCGGCGGCCGGCAAGGGCAAGCTCAACGCAACGCTGAGCATGCTGGTGGACCCGAAGGCGGAATTCAAACAGATATTCAATGAGGGATGGCGCAACCAGCGCGACTATCTCTACCTGAAGAACCTGCAGGGTACGGACTGGCCCAAGATGAAAGAGATGTACGGCCAGCTGCTTCCGTATGTGATGCATCGCGCGGATCTGAACTATCTGCTCGACATGATGGGCTCGGAGATTGCGATCGGCCACTCGTTTGTTCGCGGCGGCGACATGCCACCGGTTCCGCGCACCACTGTCGGACTGCTCGGCGCCGATCTGGGTGTCCAGAACGGCTACTACAGAATCACGAAGATATACGGGACTGACAGCTGGAACCCGGATCTGCGCGCGCCGCTAACGGCGCCCGGGGTTGATGTGCACGTCGGTGATTACATCCTGGCCGTGAACGGAGTCGATGTCCGCGCTCCTGAGAGCATCTACCGTGCCTTCGACGGAACGGCGAATCATCAGACGGAAATGACTGTGAGCGCACATCCTTCGGTTGATGGTTCGCGGCGCGTGACCGTGATTCCGGTAGCCAGTGATGCCGGACTGCGCGCACGCGCCTGGGTGGAGCACAACCGGCACATCGTGGATTCACTATCGCACGGGCAGCTTGCGTATGTGCACCTGCCTAACACCGCCGAGGGTGGTTACCAGAGTTTCAACAGATATTATTTCGCGCAGCAGGATCGAAAGGGTGCGGTAATCGACGAGCGCTACAATAGTGGCGGCTCCGCGGCCGATTACATCATCGATGTGCTGCAGAGGAAGTTTGACGGCTACTTCAACAATGCAGCCGGATCAAGGTATCCATTCACGAGCCCCATGGCTGGAATCTGGGGCCCGAAGGTGATGATGATAAACGAGATGTCAGGCTCTGGCGGAGATCTCATGCCGTACATGTTCAAGCTGCGCGATGTTGGCCCGTTGGTGGGCAAGCGTACGTGGGGCGGCCTGGTGGGAATCTGGGATACACCGTTGTTCATTGATGGCGGAATCATGTATGCACCGCGTGGCGGCTTCTTCCGGAGGGATGGGAAGGCGTGGGCGGTAGAGAACGAAGGCATCTCGCCGGACATCGACGTGGAGGATTGGCCGAAGGACATCGCGGCCGGTCACGATGTGCAGCTCGAGACAGCTGTGGCAACGGCCATGAAGCTGCTGGCGGAGCATCCGGTAGATCGCGCAACGCACGAGCCGCCGCCGGCGATGTGGGGAAAACGCGTAAAGCCGTTGGTCCCGAACGAACCATAGGGGACGGCTCCGCCGTCCCTGGCCCATTTACGCGTGATCGAACATGGATTATGCGCGAAGGATAACGTGGTTCGATACAACGTGTTATCGGGTTCGATGTCCCGTTAAGGGACCAGGGGCGGCATAGCCGCCCCTACGGGATATCGTAACCGGGATGGTGCGTTATCGGGGTTTAATCCACACCTGATTTGCGCGATTGATGTCGGGGAACAATCCGTCTGGGTCTATTTCGACGCGCACCACCTCGGGCGTGGATTCCACGTGTTGCACGTAGCTACGCGCGCCCTTTAGCCAGACGTTGACGGGGATATCCATGCGCTGGACAGATCCGTTCGCGCGCGTGATTGCGAGTTTCACGGGCATCGGCGCCATGCCGCGATCATCGATAGTGATTGCCAGGCCGTCGGCGTCGGGTTTCACGCTCGCGATTGCCTGGTCGAGTGGCCACGCGTTGTAGAACCACGTGTTCCAGAACCAGCTAAGGTCCTCGCGTGTGAGGTTATCCATGGAGTTAAAAAAATCTTCCGGGTACGGGTGCCTGTTGACCCAGCGCTCGCCGTAAGTGCGAAACGCGCGGTGAAATTTTTGTTCGCCGACCATTCCGCGTAGCGCGGCGAGCACCTGCGCAGTCTTGTCGTAGTAGATGACGTTGTAGTAATCGAGCGGGAAGTTGTCGCCCCACGTCATGAGTACCTGGTCGTGACCGGAGGCGGCGAGCGTTGTGTAGAGCAGGCGCTGGCCCTGTTCGGTGTCGGCGATGCGCCCACCCGTGCGCGGCTCGCCATAGAGAACGCGCAGGCCCTGTGCTTCATCGAATTGCGTGAAACCTTCGTCCATCCATGGGTAGCGAGTCTCGTTGGACCCAACCTGCATCGGGAACCACATGTGACCCGTTTCGTGCATGAGATCGCCGGCGAGCGAAAGCGTGTCCGCCCACGGCTGCATGAGCGTCATGCGAGGATATTCCATGCCGCCACCGGTGAGTACGCCTTCCATCGATGTCATGGTGGGCCACGGATATTTCCAGAGATAGTTGGACAGCTGCACTATCGCATCGCGAGTGTAGCGCGCGCCGCCGATTGCCCACGCCGCCGCCGGCGCATGAATGCGATAGAAGCTGAAGATGTCGACAGTATCCTGCTTTGCTCCGGAGTCGGAAACAAGTGCGCGTGTTGCGTCCCACACGTAGCGGTCGCTCGTACCCCACGCGAAGTCTCGCACGCTGGGTGCGGTGAAGTGCCATGTAACGAGCTTTGCCTGTGTCGCGAACGTTGCAGACGCATCCGATGGCTTGCTGATAGTGACGACGGTATCACCATGCCGCGCCGCGGCGAGTTTTGCGCGCGCCGACTCGCTCAGGATGGCATCGCCGTTCTGCAGCGTGCCAGTTGCGCCCACGACCCAGCCGCGCGGTGCCGTAACATTCACGTCGTAGTCGGCCGGCTCCATGTAGAACTCAGCTTCAAGCAGATATGGATCTGCAACCCAACCTTCGACATCGTCGTACACCGCTATCTGCGGATACCAGTATCCCATGAAGTAGAGATGATCGTCGCGTCCCTCGCGTCCATCCGACGGAGTCAGGGCAGGTACGTACGACCACGAGAAGTCGAGCGAGACGCTGTCGTGCGGCATGACTGGTGTCGCGAGCGGGACGCGCATCACTGTCCCGCTGATCTGATAGTCGTTTGACGCGCTCCCGCGTCGTGCACGCCGAGCGTGGCCGTCGGTTTGCGAATCTGCGATCGCCACTCCTCGCACTGCTACACGGGTGAGATTCATCCCACCTGTAATGGGTACGGCATCGCGACGAGGAATGCCCGCGCGAAACACGTTCTGGCGGAGCTGCACCATCAAGAACGGAAGTATATCCGGAGAGTTGTTGAGATAGACAACGTGTTCCGAACCGTTCACTGTATTCGTGACTGGGTCGAGTGACGCGTCGATCTTGTAGCGCGCATGCTGCACCCAACTGTTCGGTCCGGGCTCGCCGGTGCGCGTGCGCGTTCCCTTCTCGACAGCGTGTGTGAATGCGGCGGACTCGTATACGGCGCCGGGTATCGGGCGCTGGCTGACAAGAACGCCGTTGGATGTAACGGTCGGAGCCGGACGGGTCTGGGCGCTGAGTGCGGGAGCCACGCTCAGTGTCAACAGCAACGGAGCTATGAAGCGAGACGATATGGCCATGCGGGAATCTTACGCTCGGTGTGCGGGCGGCGCTATCGAAGTAGCGCCGCCCGCACACGCGGTGAGGCGGCCATTGTCAGGAGTTCAGCTTCCGGGGTGGTACGTCCGCTCGGTGTGACCCTTGAGCTGCGATGGGTAGAAGTAAACGGTTCTGAGATTCCCGGCACTGTACCGCTCGGCTTCATCATTGAAGTGCGGCGAGCTCGGATGGCCGCTCTCTCCGCCGGCGGTAACCGCAATCGCGCGTACGCTGTCACCGAACTCGACCACAGCGACGAAGCTGTTGCCGTTGGTTCCGTACCACTTCTTGGTGCCGGGATACGCATGCGCGCCGAATGCCGCCAGCGAGCCCCACAACGATGACGTGAACCCAACCGGAATGCTCGGCTTCGCATCGTCGAATTTCTGAACGATATCGCCATTCACGCGCTGATAGCGATTGATATCACCCCACGGTGTTTTCCACGTTCCGAAGTCTGCCGTGAGCCGGTCGGATGCCGCAGCGAGTGCCACGAGTTGCTGCGCCGGAGTCGCCTTGTTCTGCGAATACAGCTGTGGTGACATTGCGGCCGTTGCGCGCGGACTTACACTCCGCGCCAGCTGGCTACCCCAGAAAACCGCAAGCGATGTCGGAATCGAATTGACTCCCCAGCGGTAGTCCCACTTGCGGAGCATCGCGATCTGGTCGGCCAGCTTCGCCTTGAGGGGATCGGACGACGGCAATGCATCCCACGCAGCCAGGAGAGGCGGAACCATCTTTTCGAACGCGGGCAGATAGCTGTCGTATGCGGCGGTGCGAAGGGATTGCATCGTGAAGTCCGTCTTGCCTGTAAGAACACGGATCGCGTGCAGGCCGCGTGCGGATTCGACTCCGACATCTACGTAACTCGGAAAATCCTTCTGCTTGGGGCTGTACGGGCCCGCGGCGGACCACGGCCAGTTGTTGCTGTTGTACAACCAGCCGTTCTTTGGATTCAACAAGTGTGGTGTCTCGTCTACCGACAGCAGCGGACCCCACGCTGTCTTTGGATTGCTGCCGTCTACCGGATGAGTCCAGTCGAACGACGTATCGCGACGCGGGATGTAATTCGCATGGAAGTACGCGATGTTACCGTCCGCGTCGGCGTAGATGGTGTTGTTGGATGAGTTGCCGTGCAGCTCCATGGCCTGTCTGTACTGCTTGTAATTCAGCGACTTGGTGCGCGTGTACGACTGGATGAGCGCCGTCTCAGGAATGTTCATCAATGCAATGCTCACCCAACGCCCATCGGTCTTGCGGATTATCGGACCATGGATGGTACTGTAGGTCGTGAACGTCTTCTCGGCCATTCCGGTCGCTGTCTTGTACGGAATCGTAATCGTTCTGGTGATCATCGGCCGCTCTTCGGTGCCGTACTTGTAGTAGAAGCGATCGCCGCGCTTCTCAACTGTCTCGAGGAATTCCGAAACCGCATTCACGGCGCTCGAGGTATGCATCCAGCCGACACGAGTGTTGAATCCCTGATATACGAAGAACTGTCCCCACGTGACCGCACCGTAAGCGTCGAGCCCTTCATCACTCGACATCTGCAATTCAGATCGGAAGAAGAACGACGTGTGTGGATTGATGAGCAAGAGAGCGTGATGATCGATGGTGTTGAACGGTGCAACGGCAATCCCATTGGAGCCACCTGGCTCGGGCGGCGGCAGCACGTTCGACACCGGCTCCGCAGTGGCTGGCTCGTTGCCGTAGAACGCCTGAAGTTGCCTGAGGTTGACGCGCTCGATGTCGCCGCCGATGCTACCTTCGGTGAAGCTGAGCGCCATCCACGGTTCGTAGTGCTTGATGGCGCGCGGCTTCACGTCGGGATGCTTGTACACGTAGTAGTTGAGACCATCAGCCCAGGCATTCATCAACTTCTTGAGCCATTCGGGGCTTGCCGCGTAGTAGACCTTTAGCGAATCGGGATTGATGAAGAGTTTCTGACGAAGGTCCTGGTATATCGCCGACTCGCCTTCCGCCTCAGCGAGACGTCCCATCGAATTGAGGTAGTTGGTCTCGACACGGTTGAAATCATCCTCGGACTGCGCGTAGATCATGCCGAACACGGCATCAGCGTCGGTCCTGCCGTGTACGTGCGCAATCCCCCAATCGTCACGGACGATCGTTACGGCCTGGGCCTCCTTCTGCCAGCGTGCAACATCCTGCTGTGCGTTACTGGGGCGAGGCATTGCCGAGCCTGCAGCAATGGCGAGAATGACAACGATTTTGTTCATGCGTGCCCCTGATCCTGCGGTGACGTGCTTGCGTTCAATGAAATGCTCGGATGAAAGTGAGGACGCCACGAGGCGGCCCTGATGATCGTGTGATAAAATATGAACAATCTCACCGCGCCCCGCACTTGCTCTCGGGTCGCGATACTGAAATCATTGTTGTGTGAACATCGCGTTCGTAACGTCGTCCGCCCACGCGGATCTCACTCCAGACGACCGGCTTGCAGCCGCCGAGCTGGTCAGCCGAGGGGCCCAGGTCGAGGCTGCGGTCTGGAACGATCCGTCGGTGCGGTGGGTTGAGTTCGACACGATAGTGATCCGATCGACCTGGGATTATCACCATTCAGCCGCCGAATTTCGTGGCTGGATCGGAGCGCTCGAAGCGATGGGAGCGCCCGTGTGGAATCCGCCGGCTGTGGTCCGCTGGAATATGGAAAAGACCTATCTCCGCGATCTTGCGGCAGCTGGCATTCCAGTAGTAGCTACCGAATGGCTGGCTCAGGGCTCGCGGCCGGACATCGGTGCGCTTCTGGACAGGCGCGGGTGGGCCGATGCTGTCGTGAAGCCGGTGATATCGGCGGCGGCCACTCGCACCTGGCGAGTCTCTCGTGCGTCGGCGCCGGACATCGAAGCGCAATTTGCCGAGTCGCTCGACGTTGGCGACGTGATGGTGCAGCCGTTCATTCCGGAGATCCAGACGAAGGGCGAATGGTCTCTGGTGTTCTTTGCCGGCGAATTCAGTCATGCCGTGCGCAAGATGCCGCTCGACGGCGATTTTCGGGTACAGACCGGATTCGGCGGCCGCTCCGCGGTGGAGCGTCCGGGGGACGCTGTGCTGCGTGCCGTTCGGAACGTGCTGGACGCCGCGCCAAAGCCATGGCTGTATGTGCGCGTTGATGGTATCGAGACCGCAACCGGTTACGTGCTGCTCGAGCTGGAGATGTTGGAGCCGTCGCTGTTTCTTGCACAGAATCCCCAAGCGCCAGCCCGGTTTGCGGATGCAATAGTTCGAGCGGCACGAGTGTCGTAATGCTGTCCGAAAATGGCCGGTCTTTCAACAGTAACTGCGGCAGATTGCGGTGTATGATCTCGCACAGCACTCCGACCGATGCGGCGCGCCAACCCCGGAGCTCGACCCGTGAATAAGAATGAAACTGCGATCCAGAAGGATTACGTCTACAAAATCATCAAATCACCAATCGGCAGACTGAAGCTGGTTGCGAGCGACAAGGGTCTTGCAGCGATCCTCTGGGAGAATGACAATCCACGCCGCGTGCGCCTCAACATCGTTGCGGAAGACAGGACCAATCCGATCCTTGTCAGCGTGGCGCAGCAGCTGTCCGAGTACTTTGCCGGTGAGCGAACAACATTCGATGTGCCGCTGGATTTTGCAGGGACAACGTTTCAGCGGAAAGTGTGGCGAGCGTTGCTGACAATTCCGTTTGGTGAAACCAGATCATATGGCCAGATCGCGAAGCAAATCAGGAATCCAACCGCGATGCGTGCGGTGGGTGCAGCGAACGGGAAGAATCCCATCGGTATAATCGCACCGTGTCACCGTGTGATCGGTGCGAGTGGAAAGCTCACAGGATTTGCCGGTGGCCTCGAGACCAAGGCGCACCTGCTGGCTCTGGAAGGTGTCACTGGTGGCGACGTGCAGCAGCAATGGATATTCCGTGAGTAGCGAGGGGAATCAAAGCCCGAGCGGAGTAGACAACGTCAGGCCGCATACCGGATAAATGCGGAGGCTGTACCTTTAGAAGCTGGTACTCGATCTGACCGTCAAGGAGAATTGGAAATGCGTACGACCACGACAGCCGCGCAGATGCTTCTGCGCTTGTTCGGTGTGATTCTCATCGTGCTGGGCATTCTGTTCTGGACCGGCACTGCACTGTCGCTCGTCAACGTGCACATGCTCATAGGTCTGCTCTTTGTGATAACACTGTGGGTGCTATCCGGGCTGGCGGGTGCCGCGCATCAGTCCATGGGGCTCGTTGCACTCGGAGTGGTGTGGGGGATAATCGTCCTGGTACTCGGCATGGTACAGAGCCGGCTGATGGTTGGATCGGCGCATTGGATGATTCAGCTGTTGCATCTGCTCGTGGGCATCGCCGGCATGGGCATCGGCGAGGGACTGGCGATGCGAACGAAGTCCGTCGTCGTCGTGTGACGGTGAGCGCTGGGCGCTAGCTTAGCTGACGAGCATCGCGACAACGGTGCTTGCGATTGCGATCGCAAGCACGTCTTCTACCGCACCGATGTACGGGTCGCGGATTCCGGTCGTGCGCCCGGCGACGCGGCGGAGATAGAACATCACAAGCGACCCAACAATCGCGCCCACGGTACCGCACGCTGCGCCGATCCACGCGCTGATGCCGCCGAGCTGCATGAGTGCCGCGCCTGCGAAACCGCCGAGTATGAGGCGGCCGAGGAATGGGCCAAGTGCGATGCGGTTGGGCGTTCGGGGGAGCTTGTCGACCACCAGCTCACCCAGTGCTGCAAGGCTGATCAGGATTGCGACCGGTCGAAGAGTGAGCCAGTGCACCGGGTTGGAGGCTGGTGCGAGCTCCGGGCGACGACATAGAGTAATCGCGAGTATCGCAACGGGCATCATTGTGCGCATACCTGCGACGAAGCCCAGGATGAGCGCTGAGATGTAGAAGAACGGGTCCGAATGTACCGGCATGATACAGAAAATGGGCAGTCGCGCACATCGATGCCAGATGCCGGCAGCATGATCGTAGGTGCGTGCGTGTATGGTGACGCGGCGGTGGTAGCCCTTGGTTGCGCAATCCCGTAGCGCGATCCCATTGGGGGGCGGCTATGCCGCCCCTGGGCCCTAACGGATGATCGACGCCAATCGCACGCCCGTACGTTCATCGCGCCCATCCAACGGGATCATTCGATACGTCCCCACCAACGCGACGATCCGTATCGCACCCAACCCGACGGATCCATATTCCGGTTCGATCGCGTTTTAGGAGCGGCGCGGATGCAGCCGCGCCCTACGCGCGCGACCATCGCTGCGCGGGCGACGTGACGGTTCGACGCGTCGTGATGGTCCGCCAAGCGGTCAGCGTGGCGGATACGCGTGGCGGATACGCGTGGCGGATACGCGTGGCGGATACGCGTCATGTGGGTGCAACAGGCGTCAAGCCATTACGATCCGATCGTGAACGGCACGCTGGCGCTAGTCGTTCCCCATTCCATGCGGAGGATGCCGCCGGTGCGCGTGGGGGCGATCAGGAATGTCACCTGTTCGACTGGGCCGGCGGTCTTGCC
>JBDTIP010000163.1:0-3175 GCA_039936295.1 Gemmatimonadaceae bacterium | reverse complement strand
TTTTGCGGAACGATTGTGGACTGGTGGGCTAGGGCTGGCTGCATGAGTCTGGATACTCAAGTATCGGAGTGGCGGACCGATCGCTGTGCTGGTAAGTGCACGTCGTGGATCGGCGTTAAATTTTGCCCGCCCCTCTGTTAAGGAGAAGAGTAAGCCTTGAAGCGTGAAAGAGTCGCGGTGAGCGCCGTCATGATCGTAGCCATCCTCCTGCGGGTCTACGAGGTCTTCCGCTTTCCGTTCGAGCAGGACGAGCTGTACACCATAGACGAGGCCACAAATCTATTCCACACCCGGCTACTCCCGGGGATCCAGGCCCGACCGGTGTTCTTCTTCCTCGAACACCCGTTCGTGACTCTGCTACCTCATAGCGCACCGGTTCTCAGAATTCTGCCGCTCCTCTTCGGCGTCGCCGGCGTCTGGGTCACGTGGCGCTTGGCGAAAGACATGGCGGGCCCTGTCGCAGGGTTAGTCGCTCTAATCCTTGTTGCCATCTCACCCTGGCAACTCTATGTCTCGGGTTTTGCCCGGTACTACTCGCTGCTGTACCTCCTGGCTGCGCTTGTCTACTGGCTGCTCCCACGTGCGTACGACGACGACCGGTCGCGCTCGTACGTGAAAGTTCTCATCCCGCTCTTTCTGGGAGCGTGGACCCACCCAAGTTTTGTCTTTCCGATGATCGGCGCAGCCCTGGCGGTCTCGTTCTTTCCACGTGACGGGACTACAGGGTTTAGATGGCCGAGCCGCACTGCATGGACGTGGCTATGGGGACCGTTCCTTGGTCTCTCGGTCATCATGGCGGCGACGATGCGGATTCTCCACCACAGCGCCAACGTAGCGAACGGCGGCGACAGGGGGTTGCTTGCCACGCTGCGGCTCGTGCCAGCGATGGTCGACTGGATGACGGTTCTGGTCGCCGCCGCGTCGGTCGCCGGTGTGGTGCTCCTGCTTCGGTCGCCCACGAGGGAGTCAAGGCGGTTCGGATGGATCGTCATCGCGGGATCGGTGCTGACACTTCTGGCGTTGTTCGTTCTCTCGTTCCAGACTGCGATCTACGCCGACTATGGGGTCGCCGCGCTCCCTCTGGTACTCATCGCCGCCGCGTATCCCGCAGCGTGGCTGAATCGGCACTTGAGCAGCGATGCGTCCTGGGGCGCGGGCGCGCTCAGCTGGATTCTGGTCATTGGCATCCTCCCGTCAACTGCGTCGCACATGTCGGACGGCACACGCTTCGACTACAGGCCGGCGCTCAGCCAGATCAACGCTACGGCTCCATCGATCGAAGTGCTCGCATGGCCGATAGCCATCCAGCGTGCGTACGATCCAGCTCTGCATAGCCGCGAGCTGCCAACGTCTGCCGCCGCCCTGGACTCGGCGCTCACACTCTACTCGGATCTCTGGGCGATAGTTTCCGCGAAGCGATACGGCATAGTAGGTGACGATACTGGAGAAATGGCCCTCTGGCTGCGAAAAAATTGCCGCCAAAAGGGTGAATTTCAAAGACCGCGCCTCGACTATCGCGTCTATCGCGTCGATCTATGGCGCTGCACCGCTGGCCAATGACTGAAATGCTCCACACCGGGCGGAACCCGACCTACTCGTTTGTGATTCCCGTCTACAACGAGGAGGAAGTTCTTCCTGAGCTGTACCGTCGCATGAAGGCGTTGATGGACCAGCTCGACGGCCCATCGGAAGCCGTACTCGTTGATGACGGCAGCCGCGACAACAGCTACCCGCTGATGCTGGAGCTTTATGCGATAGATCCGCGATTCAAGGTCGTGCACTTCTCGCGCAATTTTGGCAAGGAGGTCGCGGTCAGCGCAGGCCTGGATCTGGCCACCGGCGACGCGGTTGTCCTGCTCGACGCAGATCTGCAGGATCCGCCGGAGCTGGTGATCGAGATGGCGGCCCGCTGGCGCGAAGGCTACGACATGGTGTACGCCAAGCGCGACCGCCGCATCAACGAAACGTGGTTCAAGCGGCAATCATCCAGGCTGTTCTACCGGCTCCTGAGGCACATCAGCGACGTCGACGTGCCGCTGGACGTGGGAGACTTCAGGCTCGTGGACAAACGCGCCCTGGACGCTTTCAGGTCGATGCGCGAGCGCAACAGGTATGTCCGCGGCATGTTCGGCTGGATCGGTTTCAAACAGATCGGCGTGTCGTACGTGCGACCAGGCCGGTTTGCGGGGACAACCAAATGGCCGCTTTCCAAGCTCGTGCGTCTGGCGTTCGATGGCATCATCAGCTTCTCGACTGCGCCCTTGCGGTTGGTGCTTCAGATCGGATTCCTGGTGTCGATCTTCTCGTTCGTAGCAGGTATCGCTGCGATCGTGATCAAGCTATCCGGGATGTACGCAATCTCCGGCTGGGCGTCGATCACGGTGCTGATGTCGTTCATCGGCGGCGTGCAGCTCACGGTGCTCGGAGTCGTCGGCGAGTACGTCGGCCGCATTTACGACGAGGTGAAGCAACGGCCACTGTATCTGGTCCGCGAGCTACGCGGATTCGGGGCGCTGGATCGCGCCCCGAACCAACTGGTTACTCAGCTCGCCCAGCGCCGCTCAGAGGAATCAGAGGCGTTGAGGAAGGCTCCGTGACGGGCGCGACGCGCCTTGCCACGACAACCCTCGGCCCCGCGAACCCAGCTCGGCTCAGCAGGACGAGCATGATGATGGATAGGACGGTCTTGCACAGCGCCGTGGCAGTGGCGACTCCGACGACGTGTTGGGCCTTCGGGTTAACGAGCGTACGGACCTGGAAATAATCAAGAATGAACAGCACTGAAAGGATTGCGAGCAACAGCGCCAGAATGCCGCATATGGAGCCGATCACGCGGCGGATTCGCGGGCTCTCAGCGATCGTGGCAATCGTTATGATCAGCAAGAGGCCGAGGAGCGGGACCAGCAGGACGCTGCTGAGCTGGCCAACCACACCAAACCGCCAGCGCTCCTCACCTAGCCTGAGGGGTAATACCTGTGTGATCAGATCAAAAAGAGGCAAGATGACCAGAAGCGCGCCAATCAGGTATCCTGCGCGGTTTAGAGGCTTGTTTGTTTCCATACGCCAGAGAAGGTTTGAGTGGACCGAACATACAACCCAATTTCGGGTTGCACAACAAATAATATCGGCGGCCGACTAACGATGAGACACCAGTGACCATAGCGCTTCGCGTCCC
>JBDTIP010000162.1:0-12416 GCA_039936295.1 Gemmatimonadaceae bacterium | reverse complement strand
GCGCGGCCGCCGGTACCCGTGAAGTGCGAATTGCGCCGTCCACGGCGCCAGACACGGGCAATGCGGACCTGCGAATATCGGACAAGCGTTCGAATTTCGGTGCAGCAAAATAGACAACGCCCTGGGGACCGAGGGTCACATTTATGGCAGACACCCCGGCTGCCATCGCGGTCGCTGCGAGCGCCATCGCATCCGGTGCAAGAAGCGCGAGTTCGTCTTCGTTGATCTGAAGCAAGTCGAAGCACTGCATCCACGAGGGGACGTTTGGTACAGTCTGCGGCACCCGGTAACCGTCCGCGTCCACCGCTAGCAGCAATGAGTGCATGTCGCAGTACACTGCTCCGGCGAAATGCTGACGGATGAGCTGCGCAGTTTCGAGATTCAATTCCCAACCGCTGATCAGATTTATGTACAGAGCGTCAAGATCAGCCAGAAGTGGTTTGAGACCCAGCCACTGCCATCCGGGAATGCCGCCGGTGAGTTTTTCTGTTCGGCGTTCGCTGCTTGCGTAACGAAGTGTCACGCGATTGTTGAGATATGGCACCTCGATGATCGCCGCATCGGGCGCCATGCGACGCAGCGTGGCGACGTGATCGCGCGCGCGCTGCGCAAGATCGCTTCCCACCTTGATCAGCGGAACGATTTCCCAATCGTCAGAGAGCGCCGCGTCGAGACCCGCGAGGGCGTATGTGATGCCGCCCCACTCCTGAACGGGAGCCTGCATGGGATCGCGGCCATGAATCTCGTCCCAAACAAAGGTGCCGATGACGCCGACGCGGCGTCGTGCACGCATCAGAGCGAACCCATTACCCGCTCTTTGAATGTCGCGACGGCGCCCACGACACCCGCGGACATCGGAAGTGAGCCGAGGACGATCTTGCACGCGTCAACAGAGACCTTGAACGCGCGCCGTTTTACTTCGGCCTGAAGAGGGATCATGAGCGCCTCGCCGGCCTGGGTCACTCCACCAGCGAGTACGACGGTATCCGGATTGAAGATGTTGATCAGATTCGACAGTCCCGTTCCGAGAAATCGTGCGGTGTCCCGCACGACTTCGCGCGCTACGACATCGCCTCGGCGCGCCGCTTCGTACACGACGTGAGCCGTGAGTCTCGACATGTCGCCATCTATAAGCGCGTCAATCGTCGCGCTCGGATCTCCGTCGAATGCCTCGCGCGCTCGTTCTGCTATTGCGGGGCCGGAGCAGTATGCTTCGAGACAACCGTAGTTGCCGCACTTGCAGCGGCGCCCGTTGGTTTCGATCGAAGTGTGGCCGATTTCGCCAGCTGCGTCGGAAGCGCCATGATACAGGCTTCCGTTTAGAACGAGTCCGCCACCGATGCCGGTACCCAGGGTCATGCCAATCACGTTACGGCCGCCTCGCGCTGCGCCGCGCCAAAATTCACCAAAGGTCGCGCAGTTCGCGTCGTTGTCGAGCGTCGCGCGCATGTTGACACGGTTCGATATTTCATCGCGGAGCGGATAGTCGCGCCATCCAAGATTCGGTGTAAAAATCACTACACCTCGCTCGCGGTCGAGCGGTCCCGGGGATCCGATTCCAACTCCCAGGATATCATCGCGACTCGCGCCAGCCTCGCGATTCAGTTCGATCACAACGCTTTCGATCATGGCGGCGATTCGGTCTGATACGGCATCCGCGCCGAGATCTGCACGAGTCGGAAGCGTACGCAAGCCGATCTCGCGGCTGCCATCGATCGGCATGGCGCCGACGGAGAGATTGGTGCCACCAAGATCGACGCCAATTATGTACTGATCTCTGCTCATCGGTTTGTATCCTCGCGAATCACGATTCGGATCATATCGGCGACCTCGGCTGCGGTAATATCTTTCATGCAACGCCAATGCCCCAGCGGGCAGACCGCCGGCCCGTGACGATCACACGGACGGCAATCGAGCAAGTGATTTCCAACGGTCCGCGAGCCAGCTGCCAGCGGCCCAAAACCAAACTCAGGAACGGTCGGACCAAATATTGTTACGGTAGGCGTGCCTACCGCCGAAGCCATGTGCTGTGGCGACGAGTCGTTGGTTGCAAGGGCAACGCTCCGTCTGATTAATTCCGCGCTGCCCAACAAAGACAACTTACCCGTCGCATCGACTATTCGCTCCGGGGCAACGTGCGCGGTAATCTCTCGCGCTGCGGCGAGGTCGCCAGATCCGCCGATGATCGCGATGTCATACTCCTCCGCGAGCGCCTTGCCGAGCATGGCGTAGCCCGGCCAGCGCTTGGTCTGCCACGCGCTTCCGGGCGCCAGTGCAACAAAAGGGCGGGACCGATCCTTCACCAATAAATCCACAGCATCGCGGTCTTCCGTGGTGGGGAAGAGCGTTGGTCGAATCAACGGGCTGTGAAGGTCTTCAGCCGACGCGGCGAGCGCGGTATCACCAAGCGAGAGAAGGCGGCGCGCATGGTGCCAGTCCTCATGATATTCGACGCGCCTGCTGTACGTCCAGCGTCCGTCCGATGTGCTAAAACCGATCCGCTCGTCACAACGCGCGGCAAACGCGAGCGCGCCGCTTCGCGTGGATCCCTGGCAAAGGAACGCTGTCCGCGCGCCGCGCGCCTCCCGAGCGATACGAAGAAAACCGGCCGCACCGCTATCCCCTCCGCGCTTGTCGTAAACGATCAGGCGCGACACTGCGGGATGCGTTGCGAGCAACGTTGCGCCAATCGGGGTCGTGACCACATCGACGTCTCCGTCCTCCGCCAAACGCGCGAGAAGCGGGGTCGTGAGCACGACATCGCCGATGTAGCTCGTCTGTACAACGAGCGAGCGCATCGGTCAGTCTACCTGTAGAACTGCGAGGAACGCCTCCTGGGGGATTTCAACCGAGCCAACCTGCTTCATGCGCTTCTTGCCTTCCTTCTGTTTCTCAAGCAGCTTGCGCTTGCGCGAGATATCGCCGCCGTAGCACTTCGCAAGCACGTCCTTGCGCAACGGCTTCACGGTCGTGCGAGCGATGATCTTGCCGCCCAGCGCGGCCTGAATTGCAACTTCGAAAAGCTGGCGCGGAATCAAATCCTTCAGCTTGTCGGAAATCTTGCGGCCCCAGTCATAGGCCTTGTCGCGGTGAATGATCACCGAGAACGCGTCCACCGGATCTCCGTTGATGAGCATGTCGAGCTTGACGAGATCGCTCTGCCGGTATTCGAGCATTTCGTAATCGAGCGACGCGTAACCTCGACTGATCGTCTTCAGCTTATCGAAGAAGTCCAGAATGATTTCGCCAAGCGGAAACTCGAAATCGAACTCGACGCGTGACGCATCGATATACGACATGTTCTTGTAAACACCACGTCGCTCGGTGCCGAGTGTCATGATCGGTCCGATGTACTCACTCGGAGATACAATCCGCGCCTTCACGTACGGCTCTTCGACGTGCGCGATGACTGCGGCCAACGGCATGAGCGATGGATTCTCGATGAGCGCCATCGTGCCATCGGTGAGAAATACCCGGTACTCGACACTCGGGACGGTTGTAACGAGATCGAGATTGAACTCGCGCTCGAGCCGCTCCTGCACAATTTCCATGTGCAACAGGCCGAGGAAGCCGCAGCGGAAGCCGAAGCCGAGTGCGGTGGAGGTTTCGGGCTGGTAGTTGAGCGACGCGTCGTTCAGCTGCAGCTTGTCGAGTGCATCGCGCAGGTTCTCGTACTGAGTTGTGTCTGTCGGATAGATACCGGCGAACACCATCGAGTGTACGTCCTGGTAGCCGGGCAGCGGCTCCACTTCGTCGCGAGTCGCGTCGAGTACTGTGTCACCAACGCGCGTTTCCTTGACGTGGCGCACATTCGCGACGACGTAGCCAACCTCGCCGGGACTCAACGCGTCTGTCTTGACCTGACGCAACTGGTGGTAGCCAACTTCCTCCACGTCGTACATCTCACCGACGGCGCTGAACTTGATTTTCATGCCGGGCTTCAACACACCGTCCACGACTCGCACACTTGGAATGGCGCCACGATACCGATCGTACATCGAATCGAAGATCAGCGCACGTAGCGGAGCCTCGGCGTCTCCCTCCGGAGGTGGCACGCGCTTCAGTACTTCTTCGAGCAATGCCGGAACGCCAATTCCTTCCTTTGCGCTGACGCTGAGCACGCGGTCGGCAGAAACGCCAAGCAGGTCGACAAGTTCCTGGCGCCTGCGCTCCGGTTCCGCGCCTGGGAGGTCAATCTTGTTCAGGACGGGAATGATCTCGAGACCAGCATCCATCGCGAGGAACAAATTCGATAGCGTCTGCGCCTGGATGCCTTGGGATGCATCAACAACCAGTATCGCGCCCTCGCAGGCTGCCAGCGAGCGCGACACTTCGTAAGTGAAGTCAACGTGCCCGGGCGTATCGATGAGGTTGAGCTCATACCTCTTGCCATCGGCGCCGGTGTACCCCATACGGACGGCGTTCAGCTTGATCGTGATGCCGCGCTCGCGTTCCAGGTCGAGCGTGTCGAGTACCTGCGCCTTCATTTCTCGACGCTGGAGCGTGCCGGTGGCCTCGATCAGCCTGTCAGCAAGCGTGGATTTTCCGTGGTCGATATGTGCGACGATGCAGAAATTGCGGATGTGCTCGAGCTTCATTCGGTGCGTTCGGGGGACATTCCTGAATAGCCTTGAAATATACGAGGGTGGGACCCTCCACTAGACTCCGGATTCCAGCGCTACCCTTGCAGGTTTTGCGCGCGAAGCAGTCGCTCGACCACCTTCGCAGAGTTGAGAACCCCGGGGACCCCTCCCCCCGGATGAGTCCCCGCTCCCACCAAGTACAGCCCGCGCACGTCGTCCGACTCGTTATGGTACCGAAACCAGGCCGATTGGGTGAGAATTGGCTCCGGGCCGAAGGCCGCTCCGTCGACCGACCTGAGAGTGTGCTCGAAATCGTGCGGCGTCATGGTGAACCGTGTGTTGATGGATTCCCTCACCCCAGGGATCGGTCCGCGATCCAGTTTTTCGAGGATCCAATCGAAATAGCCATCGGCTATCTCCGGCCAGTTCAGTCCGCTCCGGTTGTTCGGCACCGGAGACAGAACATAGAATGCCTCCGAGCCCGGCGGCGCGAGCGATGGATCCGTGCGGGTAGGCGCATGCAGGTAAAGCGAGAAGTCGTCCGCGAGAACGCGCTTGTGAAAGACATCGTCGAGCAGCCCGCGGTACCGTTTGCCGAGCACGATCGTGTGGTGCGCCAGCGAGGGGTACTGACGAGCGGCGCCGAAATAGCCGACGAAGAGACTCATCGATTGTCGCACACGCGCAACGCGTCGGTCCGTGTTGCGGCGTCTTTCCCGTGCCGTGAGCATCCGCGTGTACACGAATGACGGGTCGGCGTTGCACACGACCAACTCTGCACGAATAAACTCGCCGGATTCGGTGCGAACACCAGTAACACGACCATCGCTGACCTCGATGGATTCCACCGGAGTCGAGAGTCTGAGCGTGACATCGATGTCTTCCAGCAGCCTCGCCAGACCGGCGACGATCGCTCCCGTTCCTCCCCGACCAAAGTGGACGCCCCACTTCCGCTCCAGCCAGTGAATGAGCAGGTAGATGGAGCTCACGTCGAACGGATTGCCGCCGACGAGCAACGGCTCGAACGTGAAGACGCGTTGTAGTCGCTCATCGCGAATGTAGCGCGCGACCATTTGGTGAACGGTGCGCCAGCTCTCGAGTCGCATCATCGCCGGAACGACGCG
Source organism: Gemmatimonadaceae bacterium (assembly GCA_039936295.1). Classification (GTDB taxonomy): domain Bacteria; phylum Gemmatimonadota; class Gemmatimonadetes; order Gemmatimonadales; family Gemmatimonadaceae; genus Fen-1247. The sequence goes on along the minus strand of JBDTIP010000162.1, from coordinate 6,709 downwards.
AAGCATGTCGCTTACATGCCCGAATGGTTTGTCGGCGAGTTGTTCGTAGCCGATGTCGAATATTTCCTCTGCACGCCTTGCGAGCCGACGGTAACCGTCAACGTCCCGCGGTTCGAACGCGGCTATTTGCGCAATGAGGCGCTCTTCATCGCCAACGTAGTCGAAGGCACTCCCGTCGTCGAAGAGCACGCGGTAGAACGGATCTACCGGGACAAGCTCCAGGTAGTCCCGCATCTGGCGTCCAGACAGCTCGAATAGCTCTTCGAACAGGTGTGGCGCGGTGATTACAGTGGGTCCCGCGTCGAATGTGTAGCCATCTCGTCGGAAGACTCGCGCTCTGCCCCCAGCCTGGTCGAGCGCTTCGACTATCGTCACAGCGTAGCCAAGCTTGCGAAGCCTGACGGCGATGGCGAGTCCACCAAACCCAGCTCCGACGACAACAGCCCGCTTGGCGCTCAGCTGTTCGCCCGGGCGTACTGCGCCGCTGCATCAGACAGCCAATTGTCCCACGCGTACATGTCACGCACGAACACCGCGCCTGCCTCGGCCAGGACACTGTCCTCAATCGATGCTGCCGATCCACCAACAATTAGCGGTATCGATGACGGCAGGGAATCGCGCAGCAGCAAGATGTCTCGTCTGAGAGTCGCAAGCGGGATGGGCGAGATCATGCTTATTGCAACAACGTCTGCGCCGGCGATCTCGGCGGCGTGCGCGATCTCCGCGCTCGGCAGATCACAGCCGAGGTAGAGAACTCGCCACTGGCGCGCCGCGGCGATCACGGCTGCGATCATAGCGCCGAATTCGTGGCGTTGCTCCTGGGTTGTGCCGAGAGCGATCAGCGGAGCGCCGGCCGGCGCGGGCAGCGCCTCGCGAAGCCACTCAAGCACGCGACGCATCGCTCCGGACATCGCGTGTTCGTGCGTTGGTCTCAGATTGCCAGCTTGCCACGCGTCGCCTACGTGGTGGAGGAGCGGCAGCGCGATTCCGTTGACGAAAGCACGTGGCCCCAGTGATACCGCGGCGCGCATCAGCGCGGTATGCACCGCGCCGGGGTCGAGGTCCGATAGGGTGGCGATGCACTCGTCGAAGAGCCGACCAATCTCGATCGACGCGACCTGGCTGGTGGACTCGGCTGCTGAGCTCGACAGGGGGACGGAGAATGGCGCGCTGAAGGCCTCGATCGGCGTCATCCGCACATCGGCGGGCTGGGTCGAGGCACTCTCCAGGACATCGAGCTGCTTCAGGGAGCGCAGCTGCTGAGTATCCAGGGAGGCGACCTGGCCTATACGTCGGCCACCAGCGACCGCGTCGCGTATGAGTCGGATTCGCTCAATATCCGCGTCAGAATAGAGGCGTTGGCCTGCCTCGTCTCTGGCCGGAGTCACCGCTGAGTAACGGCGTTCCCAGGCTCTCAAAACGTGCTGCGAGACTCCAGTCCGTCTCTCGACAACCGCGATGCCATGAATCGGCAGGTCGCGGGCTTCCGGCGCTGGTGGGGGGCTTTGGTTCATTGGTTGTTAATGTAGTATGATAGACAATGCTTGACAATAGCCTGTACAATACTTAGACATTAGCTGTTCAACTTTTCGTGTATTTACAAATGGAGGCCGCCAGATGGATGTCTTGAAAACCGATCAGCGGGCGTCACTCCCGTCCGCACATAGCCCACAAATCGACGTGTGGCTACTCGGCGTGCTGCTTGTGTTCACCGTTGCGGCAGTTGCGGGTTACGCGACGTTCGGCCGCCATCCAGAAATGGTTGCAGCTGTCCCGGGCGCGGCCAGATGGTACGGCATTTCGCTCAAGCTCTTTCCAATAGTTCAGGTTTGGCTCGCATTCGCCGTGATGGCGGCGTACATGACCCGCCGCATTGGCCTCGCGTGGGTCGCTTCGTTTGTCGTGCTCTACGGAGTGAGTCTGAGTAGCGAACTGTTGGGTACGGGCTACGGCGTTCCGTTTGGCCCCTACAGCTACGCGCCAATGCTCGGTGCCGAATGGTTAGGCAGAGTCCCCGTCGTTATCCCGCTCAGCTGGTTCACGATGTCGATTTCGTCCTACGCGATCGCGAGGCAACGACTCGCTGCGTCGTCCCGTGCATCGAAGTGGGTCGGAATTGTAATCGCGTCGTTGCTGCTGCTTTGCTGGGATTTGAGCCTCGATCCCGCGATGAGCCACGCGACGACATACTGGGTCTGGGGTGCACACGGCCCGTACTACGGCATGCCATGGTCCAATCTCCTCGGCTGGTACGTCACGGGGCTGGTGCTCTCTACACTGCTGATGGCGCTGGGCGCGGACAGGTGGATTCGTCGGCTCCCTGCAAAATGGTTCGTGGGCTTCTACGCGGCTAATCTCGTGCTTTCGCTCGGAATGAGTGCCGCCGCGGGTCTCTGGCTGGCAGTAGTAGTAACCGCGTTGGCTCTTGCTGGTGTCGCGAGCATTCTCTCCATTGGAGGTCGCGCGGCTGTTCCGCAGCGCACGCCATTCCAGTCCGCAGAGGCGTTGACCGAATGAGCGAAGCTACTCTTGCACCCCCGCATTCGAGTCAGGAAGCGAGCGCCCGCGCTGAAGGCGCGCAACTCGCCTCGACCTCTCGCGCAGCGTACTCGCGAGAGTACGTTGCGGTGCGCCTCTCGGGGGCACTAACGGAAATCCGCGACACCGGCGGACCCGAACTCACTTTTGATGGGCAGCTTCTCCGGCCGATGCTCTCGCTTGCTGGGGCAGACTGCCGAACCCGCGATCAACCGACTTTCTGGTTCGCCGCGCTCGCGGTTCAGTTGGCGCACGAAGCCTCGCTGTGTCACGACGATGTTGTGGATCAGGCGACCACACGACGCGGTCGGCCGACGCTGGCCGCGAGTTCCGGAGTCGCGCGTGCGCTTCTCGAGGGAGATCATCTTCTGACCGCCGCATACTGTGCCGCCGCGGCGACAGGGAGTGCGGAGTTTGTCCGGTGCTTCGCGCGCGCGGTCGAGCGTACTGTGGCTGCGGAGAAACTGCAGGGAAGCACATTGGGTACGCGTATCGACGCTGAGACGTATCAGCGTGTGACGGTAGGGAAGGCCGGTGAATTGATGGCTTGTGCGCTCGCGGCAGGATCCTTGATAAACGACGCGGAGCGATCATCCGCGTTGCTGCAACTGGGCCGAGACGTGGGCGTCGTGTATCAGATGCTGGATGACTTTCTCGATTATTGCACGGCGACAGACTTTGGCAAGCCATCGCTCGGCGACTATTGCCAGGGGCGCTGGACCTGGCCGCTTGCGGTGATCCCGGGCGCCCGTCTTGGCCTTCCCGCAACCGAGTTGGCTACACTGCTGCACGAACCTCGGCATGATTGGGGCGGCGAGTGCGCGTTCGAGCGAATGGCTGCGCAGCTGGACGCGCGGCTGCATGAGTTGATGTTGCGCAGTTCGGACGCATTGCCTGATGGCAATTCCATCGCAAATGTTTTGAATGACTGGCGCGCAAGGCTACGCAACGCGGTAACAAAAGAGAGCGTCGAGCGCAGAGCGATGGTGCGACGGGTGATCGTGGCGCGCGCGGCAGCAACGATTGGCCTCCCGGAGGGTGAAATTCGGTATCTCGGAGGCAACAGCATCTCGTTCAGGTTTGCCAGTCGCTTGCTCCCGCGAATCGAGGCGGCGAGGATTGCGCGTGTCTACGCCTTCTGCCGTTTTACCGACGACATCGTGGATGAACCAGCTCTGCCAGGCTCGGCGTCGCCGTCGGCAGAGCAGGCGGGCGCCGCAGAGATGCTTCGCGAGTGGGTTGAAATGGCGCGAGCAGCCTATTACGGGAATGCATGCGGCCTCGCAATCATCGATCGCCCGATGAGCGAAATGGCGGCCGCATCGGTGCCGTTCTCGTACGTGGACGATCTTGCAGCTGCAATGCGAATGGATATCGCAGCCACTGCTTACCCAACAAGCGTGGATCTGGCGCGCTATACGTACGGTGCCGCAGGAGTGGTTGGACGCTGGATTGCCGGTCTCGCGGGAACTCGCGACGCTACAGTCCTGCTCAACGCTGAGCGCATGGGCCACGCCATGCAGCTTACGAATATTGTAAGAGATGTTGGTGAGGATTGGCAGCGTGGGCGACTGTATCTGCCTGCCGATGTGCTGCGGCGTCATGGTGTAACCTCGGCTGATATCGACGCAATGCTGTCGGGCAAGCGGTCGATAAGCGATGCGTATCGCAACGTGCTCGATGAAATTATCGCGATTGCGGACGAGCACTATCGCATTGCTTTCGAGTGGTTGCCCGCACTACCGTGCGCCGTGCAACCATGCATGGCGGTCGCGGCGCGCGTGTACCGAGGGATTCACGAAGTCGTGCGTGAGAATAACTACGACAATCTCCGCCTGCGGGCGCACACCACCCTTACCCGCAAGTCTACGATTGCTGCTCGCGCTCTCATAGATCTGAGAATGGCGCGGACGCGCGGTACACCGGCATCGGCGAATCACTCGCTGGAGCACCGGCAGCTGAGCGAAAGCCATGGGTAGCCGCGTCGATATTCTTGGGTGGCGGGCATTCGACATGGTTTTTCAACCATGGATGAAGCGTCGGCTTTACCTGTGCATCGCTGGCCTGCCGACAGATCTCAATAGCTCGGAACCGGTAATGCTGGTCGCGAACCACGTGAGCTGGTGGGACGGATTCGTGCTACGCGCCATCCAACGGCGGCTGCGACCATCGAGTACGCTTTACACGATTGCACTCGAGCGCGAACTGAGGCAACACACGATCCTGCGCGCGATCGGTGGTATAGGGATCGACCCGACGTCGCCCGACTCGATTCTTCGTGCCGTCCGGAAATTCCAGTCCAAGCGTCGAGCATTGCCGATCGCCATGTTCGGATACTTCCCGCAGGGCTGCATAACGCCATCGTTTCGACGGCCGCTGGGCTTCCGTCGTGGCGTGGAACTATTCGTGCGCGCTATCGCGCCAGTCGCGGTCGTTCCAGTGGCGATACACATCGAGCCGATCGTGAGCGCAGCGCCAACCGCGTTCATATCTGTTGGCGCTCCGATCCATTGCGTCGATTCGATCGACCATTTGTTGCTTCAGCGCCATATCCAGGACATGCTGGACGCGACGTACGCCTTTCTGTCGGAACACGGCGAGAATTCGGTCGCCGCGTGGCCACAGTTCTCAGGACAAACGGTTCGCAGCGCGCCGGTCACACTGCCGGATGCCACGGTACTTGCGGTTGGAGGCAAGTGAGATGAGTCTGCTTTTTGAAGCCGAGGTGGAAGAACGCGTGGTAATCGTAGATGAGTTCGATCAAGCGGTCGGCTGTGTCGAGAAGCTGCTCGCGCACAGAACCGGTTTGTTGCACCGCGCTTTTTCAGTGGTAATTCTCAACCCGCGTGGAGAGATGCTCTTGCAGCAGCGCGCGCTCTCCAAGTACCACTCTGGCGGCCTGTGGTCCAACGCGTGCTGCGGGCATCCGCGGCTCGGCGAGGGTACGGTTGCCGCGGGCGAACGTCGGCTGCAAGAGGAGTTGGGGATCAGTTGCACGCTCGAAGAAGCTGGCTCGTTCGTGTACACCGCGAACCTGGACGATTCGCTAGTGGAGCACGAGTACGATCACGTACTGCTTGGCACCGCCGACACGAATCCGATCCCTGATCCGCTCGAGGCGATGGCGTGGCGCTGGTTCAATGTGCGAGACCTGACTCGCGAAATGTCGATCAACCCTTCGCACTTCACGACGTGGTTCCCGATGGTCGTAGCCGTCGTGCGGGAAGGACTTACGGTCTGACGCGGGGTCGAGGCTGAGGCGTGGGTCTCGGCAACGGGTCGCGACTGTGCAGTCGGCCATCAGACGGTCCGTTGCCCGGTCGCGCAAACGCCGCGCATGGAGTTGTGTACGGAGCGAGCGTCCCGTCAGGACAGTGTCTCAGATAGTGAGTGCGAGGATCCTGGCTGTACTGGCCGTTGTAGCTGCCGTATCCGCGATTGCCGTAACCGTTGCGATCACCGTTCCCGTAACTATTTCCGTAACCGCTACCGTAGCCACCCTGATATTGATAATTGTCGTAGCCTCGGCGGTACGGCGACGCGCCCCACGGATCGTCGTAGCCTCCGGAATATCCGCCGTAACCATCGTCGTACCTGACTCCATGCGAATACGCCGCGCGACCGGCGCCAGCTCGGCCAATCTCGTATGGAGCATACGCGATCGAGTATGCTCCGCGTCGTCCGACGCTGGATCGCGCGAAACGATCAACGATTTCGAATGGGTCCACACCGCTGCGCTCGCCCAAGGTTCCCATATCCCAACGATTGGTGCGGGTGCGATAATTTCTGAAATCGAACGGCGTCTGCGACGCGACAGCGAATACGTACCCGACTCCCTCGCTGGGATCGGCCTGAAACGGTATGCCGATGCCGATTCTTCCGCCGGCGTACCTCGAACGACTGTTCGGCTGGCTCGGCGACAGAACGGTCACGCGTCCGTCGGTATTCACTCTCAGCACGGTCACATAACTGCCCGCGTCGCCCGAATACATGACTTGCCCGGGCTCGCCGCGGTCGAATTCATTCCCCTGGTCAAACCAGACATCGACGTTTGGGCCGCGCTGGGCCCGCAGGCACGCAGGTGCGACAAAAAGTCCGCATGCGATGACTGCGGTCATCGATCGGTAAAGCGGGCGCGAAGCGACAGCTCTCACAAGGTTCATTAAATGCC
>JBDTIP010000161.1:0-7631 GCA_039936295.1 Gemmatimonadaceae bacterium | reverse complement strand
TGAAGTTCTCGACGCCGATTCCGCACTCGAAACCATCGCGAACCTCGCGCACGTCGTCCTTGAAGCGCCGGAGCGAGCCGATGATGCCATCGTAAATCTCGACGCCATCGCGAATCACGCGCACGCGGCCTGTGCGATTGATGATCCCGTTGCGCACGCTGCAGCCCGCAATGACGCCGATGCGCGACACCTTGAACACTTCGCGGACCTGGGCATCACCGAGAACTACCTCGCGCTCCTCGGGACGTAGCATGCCCTCGAGCGCGAGCTTGACGTCTTCGACAGCCTCATAGATGATCTTGTACAGCTTGATCTCGACGCCTTCGCGCTCGGCGGCATTACGTGCGTTGTTGTCGGGCCGAACGTGGAATCCGACAATGATTGCGCCGGATGCACGGGCGAGCAGGATGTCGCTCTCCGTGATCGCACCGACGCCACGGTGAATTACGTCGACCGTGACTTCAGTGGTGGACAGCTGACCCAGGGCATCGGCAAGTGCTTCCGCCGGACCGCCCTGATCCGCCTTGATCACAATGCGAAGAGCGCGCGCCTGACCGGGTGCGGTCTTCGACATGAAGTCTTCGAGCGAAACACTTCCCTTCATTGTGCGACGGCTGCGCGCCTCGCGATCGAGTCGCTGGCGGCGCTGCGCAATTTCGCGCGACGCCGTTGCATCCTCGACGGCAAGGAACTGATCGCCAGCCATTGGGACGCCGCCGATTCCGAGCACCTGCACCGGAATCGCCGGACCTGCGCTCTTCTGGTTGCGTCCGCGCTCATCGAGCAGCGCTCGTACGCGGCCGGAATACATGCCGCAGATGAAGTCGTCTCCCACATGCAGCGTGCCGTTCTGAACGAGCACCGTCGCAACTGGTCCCTTGCCGGCGTCGAGCTGTGCTTCGACTACGGAGCCAACTGCGCGACGGTCGGGATTCGCCTTGAGATCGAGGATTTCGGCCTGAAGCGCGAGCTGCTCCAGAAGCGCCGGAACATTCTGTCCGGTCTTCGCCGAGATTTCGCTCGCGAGGGTGGTGCCGCCGAACTCTTCGAGTACGACGCCATGTTGCAGAAGGTCCTGCTTGACCTTCATCGGGTTTGCACCCGGCAGATCGATCTTGTTGATCGCGACGATCATCGGAACGCCAGCGTTCTTGGCGTGCGATATCGCCTCGATAGTCTGCGGCATCACCTGATCGTCGGCCGCGACCACAAGGACCACGATATCTGTTACCTGAGCGCCGCGCGCGCGCATTGCCGTGAATGCCTGGTGGCCAGGTGTGTCGAGGAACGTGACAGCGCGGCCGTCCGGCAGCGAAACGTGGTACGCGCCGATGTGCTGTGTGATTCCGCCGGACTCGCCGGCTACGACATGCGCCTTGCGGATATAGTCGAGCAGCGACGTCTTGCCGTGATCGACGTGGCCCATGATCGTGATGACGGGCGGACGCGGCACCAGATCTTCCGCGGCGTCCTTTTCGAGGAGTGATTCCGTATCGGCAGCGTACTCGTCTTCCAGAAGTGCCTGGAAACCAAACTCGCCGGCGATCAACTCGATCTGCGCGAAATCGAGACGCTGATTGATGGAGACCATCAGTCCGAGGTTCTTGAATGCGAAACCAACAATCTGGTTGCCAGGAACCTTGAGCTGCTGGGCGAGTTCGGCAACGGTAACGAACTCGTTGACGCGAACCGTTTTCCTTTCCTTCTCGACCGCCGCCTTTCGCTGCGCCTCCACCTCTTCGCGCGACACGGTTTCGTCGCGCCGCGGTGCGCCCTTGCGCGAGTTTCCGCGCATTGACGTCATCGTCTTGAAGATATTGGCCGATACGGCTTCCTGATCGACGCGACGGCCACGCCCACGACCGCGACTGCGATCGTCCTGGCGTGCAGGTGCACGGTCACCGGTGGGCCGCGGACGGCTTTCACGCGACGGAGTACCGGGAACGCTGGTACTGATCGAAGCGTTGGAAGGACGTGTGCTTGGCGCGCCGGTTCCCTGCCGCTGATTGCTGGAGCTTCCCGGGCGCGGGCGCGGACCGCCAGGCGTCAGAGGACGCGGAGGCGTGGCGCTGGCCCGCGGCTGCAGCGGAGGCAACGGAGTTGGACGCGGGCGATCCGGCCGCGCCGATTGTGGGCGATGGGTTGCCGGAGTGGGCGCGGAGTGAGCCGTCTGCAACTCCGGCCGTTGCGGCGGCGGTGCGGTTGGCTTTTCCGGCTGTTGCGCCACGACTGCGGGCGGTGCCTCAACCGGACGTGGCGGAGCAGCTGGCGCTTCGGTCGTCGCGGCGGGCTCTGCCTTCGGCGCGCTCGCGACGGTTGTCGCCGGTGCAGCGTCGACGACCGGCGCCGGGCGCCTCGCGCGCGGTGGAGCCGCCGATGGCGCCGACGGTACCGGAGCAGCTTCGGAAGCAGCTCCGGAAGCAGCTCCGGAAACAGCTTCGGGATCTGCTTTGGGAGCAGCTGCCGCGACCGGTGGTGCGACTACTGGCGCTGATGGTGCGGCGGGTGCCGGACTGATGACTTCGGGCTCAGGAACGACTTCGGCAGCCCGGCGGCGACGAACAGCGTGTGACGGCTCCGGCTCGGTTGCGACAGCCTCTGCCGGTGCGGCGGCACCGCGCCGGCGACGAGCACCAGCGGCGGGAGCAGGCGCAGCTGAGCGGGCGCGCTTTTCACGCTCCCACCGCGCCCGAACTCGCGCCACCTGATCGTCGGTCAACGGGCTGACATGACTGCGGACAGGAATGTCCATCTGCCGAAGGATGTTGATCACTTCGTCAGCGGAAATCCCAAACTCACCCGCCATGTCCGTTACACGCAGCTTACTCACCCAGTTTCTCCCTGTCCCTGGTACGCGGCTCTCATGCCGCGCGCCAACTTGGCATCCAGGACACCGACGACAGCCGTCGCCGCGCGTCCAACCGCCCTGCCGAGCTCATCGGCAGACGCGGTTTCAATCATAGTAATACCCCGCCCATTTAGCAGCGGCACGATCTTGTCGCGACTGTTTGGAGAGGCGTCCGCGGCCACGATCGCCAGCCGAAGCGCTCCCTTGAAAGCCGCATCTCTCGTTCTGTCGACGCCAACTGCAACTAGGCGGCCCCGAACTCCGAGGCCGACTAAGCGCAGAACGGCGCCGTCTTGCTTCATGCCTCCGCCGGCGGCTCCGCGGGAGTCACCGCGGGAGGAACCGGCACCGATCCTTCGTCCACTGCGGCTGTTGCGTCATCGTCCGCCGCGTCGGTAGTAAGCTCGTCGATGATCGCCATCAAACGATCAGCGTCATCTATCATGATACCGGCAAGCTTGAGTAAATCCTCACGCTCCAGGTCCAGAATGTCGTCCAGCCGCCGGTACCCAGCGTTCTCCAGGATTGCAACGGTTGCGGGTGGCAAACCTTCGATGTCGGCAAGCTTGGGATTGGTCGCGCTGGCGTGCTCTTCGAGCGGTGCAAACGGCAGAGTTTCGGCTGCGCGCTCCATCCACTCGCGGCTGGAATACAGATCGATCTTCCACTCCGTCAGCTCCGACGCGAGGCGCACGTTCTGACCATTCTTGCCGATCGCCAGCGAGAGCTGATCCTCGTCAACTATTGCCTGAATGGTGCGCGTTGCGGAATCGCTGAACACGCGCGCAACCTTGGCAGGCGCCAGCGCCAGACGTGCAAAGCGCTCCGGATCGCCGGACCATGGCACGATGTCGATGCGTTCGCCGCTCAGCTCGTTGACCACAGCCTGGACGCGCGCGCCCTTGACACCAACGCAGGCGCCGACCGGATCGACGGCCTCGTCGCGCGAGAAGACGGCGATCTTGGTGCGGCTGCCGACTTCGCGTGCAACCGAGCGAATCTCGACGGTGCCGGCCTGAATCTCGTGGACCTCGAGCTTGAACAGCGCCTGCACAAACAATCCGTCGGCGCGACTGAGCACGAGCCTCGGACCTTTCGGCGTTTCCTCGACCTTCTTGAGGACCGCACGGATCGGCTCGCCCTGATGATAGTGCTCGCGATGATTTTGCTCGCGGTACGGCATCACAGCTTCAGCTTCCCGGAACCGGTTGAGCATGATGACGAGCTTACCGCGCTCGATCTGCTGCACCTCGCCGCTCAACAGCTCTCCGACGCGCGATGTGAACTCGTCGCGAATCTTGGAGCGTTCCCCTTCGCGCACGCGCTGCAGAATGCGCTGCTTTGCAGCCTGCACCGCCGACCGGCCGAACTCTGCGAAATCGGTCGGAATTTCCATTACGTCGCCGACCTGGAACTCCGGATCTTCAAAACGGGCTTCTTCCAGCGAGATCTCGCGCGCGGCATCCTCGACCTTTTCGACAACGGTCTTGAGCAGCACGATGCGGATGGCACCGCGATCCTCATCGATGTCAACTTCAGCCTGCACCGGTCCGCCATGCTTCTTCGCAAGCGCCGCGAGAATGCCGTCCTGCAGCAAATCGCGCAGCTCCGAGCTATCCATTGACTTGGAGTTGGTCAGCTCGCGAATCGCCGTCAGAATGTTTCCAGATTCAACTGCCATGTTACCTACCTCTTCCAGTTGATTTCGGCGTCATCGCTTATGCCCGGCGACGACACCTCGAGCGTATAGAACTCACCCAGCGACTTGTCGGTATCGAGTCGTTCCTCGACAGCCCGCGACGCACGAGCGCAATCTCCCGCAGTGATACCCTCACCGTCGCGTCGAGTAATTCTGACCTCGAGCACCGAGCGACTTCGGGTACCGCGCTGCCGGACACTAAAAACATCAAAACCCATAGGTGCAATCGCTTGTGCCACAACGTCTTGCAAGGCAGGGTTCATGTGATTTCTAACTGACCTCTATGAATAAAAAAATGCGGGGGACCTCCCCACATTGAAAACGCCTCCAAGGAGCGGGGCGTGAAGGAAATCTACTTATATAATGCCGAAAAGCAACTCTGTGAGTACGAGTGTTTCGCTCGCACGCAGCGCGGCGACCGTCCGTTCAGCTACACCTCTCCGGCCAGCGTCACGATTCGCTGGACCTGCTCTTCCTGGGTCAGATAGGTCGTGTCGATCAGGACGGCGTCACGTGCCTGAAGCGTGTTGGTGGCGTCGCTCGCGTCGCGCTCAACGAGTCGGCGTGTCTCGTCAGCAATTTCGACATCGCTCGCAGAACGCCCGAGGCGTTGGTGAAGCCGGCGCCGCGCGCGCTCCCACGGATCCGCGACGAGAAAGATCTTGAGCGGCGCGTCTGGAAAAACCACACTGCCGATATCGCGGCCATCGACGACCACATCGCGCGTATCAGCGACGCGCCGCAGTTCGGCGTTGACAGCGGCTCGAACCTCCGGGATCTGCGCGATCTGTGAAACGGCAGCAGTCACATCGGGTGATCTCAGGTCCCTGATTCCAAGGCGCCGCGCAGTCTCCGCGCGATACATGGCGCCCGAGTCCAGGTGCTCAATACCGAGCTCGCGCGCAACCCACGCTGCCGTCGACGACTTGCCAGACGCGGCAGGTCCGTCTATGGCTATGACGACGGGAATTCCCTTAGCTCGCGGCACGGCGGAGGTCGCTCCAGAATGACGGATACGAAACAGCAACGCAGTCGGGCAGGTCGATCTCGATCGTGTTTTCGGGCAGCGTCGCCAGCACGCCGAACGCCATTGCGAGACGGTGGTCGCCGTGCGTCTCGACGCGACCGGCAAGCGCGCCGCGGGTGCCACGGATGATCATTCCATCAGGCCGCTCCTCGGCATCGACGCCGATCGCCCGAAGGTTGCGAACGGTGGCAGCGATCCTGTCGCTCTCCTTCACCCTCAGCTCGGCGGCGCCCGTGATGACCGTCTCTCCGTCCGCCCGTGCGGCAAGACAAGCGAGGATCGGAACTTCGTCGATCATTGACGGCAGCTCGGCCGCGCCTACGCTCACCGACACGAGTGAGCCTGACCCGGTGGCGTGAATAGTCGCAGTCGGCTCGCCACCAGAATCGGATTCGCCGTCGAGGCGCACCACCGCACCCATGCGCTGTACGACGTCAAGAAAGCCCGTGCGCGTGGGATTGACGCACACATTCGGCAGCTCCATGGTCCGCCGGTCGGATAGTGCCGCGAGCGCGATAAAAAACGCAGCGGAGGACGGATCACCTGGTACATGGCTGTCGAGCGGCTCCATTTTTCGGGCGACGCCGATCGAAACAGTGGTTCCGTCCACCATAATCGGGACTCCGCGTGCATCAAGCATACGCTCGGTGTGATCGCGCGAGCGATGCGGCTCCGTCACTGTTGCACCCACCTGAGCATTGAGTGCGGCGAGTAGAATCGCGCTCTTGATCTGCGCACTCGCCGTCGGGCTTTGCCACCCGATGCTCGACAGCGTAGCGCCGTGAATAGTGAGCGGGAGCCCGTCCGAATGTTCATGGAATGTGAAACCGGCGCCCATCTGCTCGAGTGGTTCCGTGGCGCGTCGCATCGGACGTCGGCTGAGGCTCGCGTCCCCCACCAGGATCGAGTCGAACGAATGGGCCGCGCAGACACCTGACATCAAGCGCGCTGTGGTCCCGCTGTTGCCACAGTCAAGCTGCCGTCGCGGAGCAAACAGGCCGCGCAACCCCAAGCCACGCACGCGAACCGATTCACCGTCCGACTCGATGCTCACGCCCATCGCAGCGAGCACATCCGCGGTGCTCTGGACATCGGCCGAGCGCAGCAGACCGCTGATGCTGCTCGATCCGTTGGAGAGCGCAGCGAGAATCAAACTTCGATGCGAGATGGACTTGTCGCCAGGCACGCGCACGATGTCGCGTACGGACGCGTAACTCATCATCTGAGCGCGTCCTCGAGCGCTGTTGCCGCATCGGTGCGCTCATCCCGGTACTTGACGATTACGGGTGTTACCAGCGCGACGTTCATCTTCCTGGCCCACTCGGACGACGGGAGTCGCGTGCCTGGAACAACCACGGCGCCGGGAGGAATGATCAACGGCTGCGTCGCAGAGGCTCGATGGACCGTCTCGTTGACCAGATCGAAGACGGGTGTGCTTCGTGTAACGATGACACCGGATCCCAGGACCGCGCGCGCACGAACGACGGTGCCTTCGTAGACGCCGCAGTTACCGCCAATCATAACGTCATCTTCAATTACAACCGGCGCTGCGTTGACTGGTTCGAGGACGCCACCGAGCTGTGCTGCCGCGCTAAGGTGCACACGCTCACCAACCTGTGCGCAGGAACCCACCAGTGCGTGAGAATCGATCATGGTTCCCGTTCCAACATACGCACCGACGTTCACATAGCTGGGCGGCATGCACACAACGCCGCGTGCGAGGTAGGCTCCGCGACGGACGGTCGTCCCGCCAGGCACTATCCTCACTCCATCGGTGAGAGCAAATCTGCGCGGTGGATACGTGTCCTTGTCGAAGAAGGAGAAAGCGGTCCCCAGGTCGGATGCCGTGATGGACATGTCGACCAACTCGCCCACCCGAAAGCCGAGGAGGATGCCGCGCTTGACCCAGGGGACGGCGTGCCACGTGCCTGTGTCATCGCGCCTCGCAGCGCGAATACTTCCCGATTCGAGCAGCGTAAGAAGCTGCTCGACGACTTCCCGGATCGCGGGCGACCTGGTCGTCGTGGCCGATAGCTCGTCTACCGCGTGTTCCAGCG
>JBDTIP010000160.1:0-2547 GCA_039936295.1 Gemmatimonadaceae bacterium | reverse complement strand
ATCGTCCGCGGCGCGCTGCGCGTCGGCTGGCGCCACGGTCAGGTTGGCAACGCCGTGCCAGTCGAATGCGTCGCGTTCCTCAGCCACCCAGACCTCCGGTGAAAGCTGTGCGGCCGGTGCTTCGGGTCCATTCGGCGGCTGCGGAACCGGCGATGTAGACCCCAGCAACGGCTTGGCGGGGCTGACGCTAGCGGCAGATGCTTCCCAGGCTTCGACGGGCTCCGCGATCTCATTCACGATCGCGTCCTCGGTACCAGAAGGCGGAGTGCGCCGCTCGATCGGCATGAGGTCAGGCTGCAGGGCCGCCGCCGGAATAGACGGGTACGTGGTCGCTGAAAGGCCGCTCACTTCGTGCTGAGCTTCGTAAGTGCCCCACGGACTACGCGACGTTCGCTGCACGAATTCATCGTCTGGAGTCTCGGCATCGATGTCGATCGCCGGTGTGTCACGCAGAAATTCGTCGATCGACGGCAAGGTGGCCACGGCGCTGGCTTCGTCGTCGCCATTCATGTGGAACGACGTATCGAACGGTTGTTCGATTCGGTCCATGACAAAATCCGTGATCAATGGGAGCGTCTCAGTTGCGACGCGCGCCGAAGGCGGTACGAAGGGTGGTAGCATTCCGGCCAAGTTAACTCTCCCAGCTCTCTTTGCCCAGCAGTGGGACGAACCGGACAGGGCCGGCCTCCGACTGCTCCAGCGCGTCGCCGCGCCGTGTAATGACAGTCAATATCTGTTCATCCCTCTCGCCCAACGGTATCAGTAGACGCCCGCCATCCGCCAGTTGCTCGGTGTACGCGGGCGGCACGATCGGTGCCGCTGCACACACCAGAATGGCATCGTAGGGCCCGTACTGGCGCCAGCCGAGCGTTCCATCGCCGAGGAGGAACGATACGTTGCGGACTCCGATTTCGCTCAAAACGTCACGAGCCCGGTTCAGAAGTCCCCCGATCCGTTCGACCGAAAACACCTGTGCCGCCATTTTGGCGAGCAGCGCGGTCTGATAACCAGAGCCTGTGCCGATCTCCAGCACCTTCTCCGCACCGCTGAGCTTGAGTAGCTCGAGGTACCGGGCGTGGATCATCGGCTGTGAAATAGTCTGGCCGCTACCGATTGGAAGCGAAGAGTCTTCGTAGGCGCGATGACGTACGCCGGTGGGCACGAAGCGATGGCGCGGCACCTCGTCAATCGCATGCAGCACGGCGAGGTCCTTAATGCCCTGCTCCTGAAGCAGTTCGACGAGATGGCGACGCGCGCCGCGAAATTCGTGCTCTACAGCTGGTGCCACCAACTCCCCGCAGAGTCTACCATTGCCATGTTGGTAAGATCGAGGTGAAGCGGAGTGACGGAGATGTAGCCATCCGCGACGGCGCGATAATCCGAGTCAGCGCCACCGGTCCAGGACATCGACCCAGCGCCGATCCAGTACAGCTGACGTCCCCATGGATCAATCATTGGCCGGATCGAGTTAGTGTATTGGCGTCGGCCCAGCCTGGTCAGCTTGACTCCCTTCACGTCACGTCCGAACACAGGCGGGAAATTGACGTTGAAAAGCGTATTGTTCGAAACAACCAATGACGTTAGCTCGCGCAACACGTCGACGACCGCTCCGAAATGCCGCTCGAGTTGCTCTGCTTCAGATCGCATTTCGCCACCGGCGAAGGACAATGCTATGGAAGGCACTCCGAGCATCAGTCCTTCCATCGCCGCCGCAACCGTACCCGAATACAGGACGTCCTCGCCCATATTCATGCCGTGATTGATTCCGCTCAGCACCCAATCCGGTCGTGACGGCATCAGCGCTTCGATAGCAAGCATCACGCAATCGGTCGGCGTGCCGTCGATCTGGTATCGGTGCGCAGCGAGCTGCACGGGGCGGATCGGGCGATGCAGCGTGAGCGAGTGGCTCGTGGCGCTCTGCTCGCGATCCGGAGCGACGACAGTGACTTCACCGAGCTGTGACGCCGCACGCACGAGCACATCCAATCCGGCGGCGAAGACGCCGTCGTCATTGCTGCAGAGAATGTTCATTCAGTCAGTTCGGCTTGCAGACGGCGATCGCTCGCGGGCAAACACTCCGCCGCGATGGCTCCAGAGAACGCGTGCAACGCGCCAGCTATCCTTCAGCTCGCGAAAATGGCTCGGTGGTCCGTAGATGGTCGGTACGGCAACCTCGGCGATGCGATATCCGCGATGGGAGGCACGGACGATGAAATCCGTTTCGTATTCGTACCTGTCGCCGCGGGCTTGGATTGCTGCAACGACGTCGCCACGCATCGCCCTGAAGCCGGACTGGCTATCGCTTATGCGCAGTCGAGTCACAGCGCGCGTCGCGGCCGTCGACACCATATTAGCGAGCCTTCGGTGCGGCGGTACGGCTGGGCATCCGATCTCACGTGTTCCGATCACGATGTCTGCGAGATCGAGCGCTTCAAGAAGCCGCGGCGCGAACGCTGGATCGTGCTGGCCATCGGCGTCGACCGTGATTATGGCGCTGCGTGGAAAGCGTTCGGTGATCCAAGTGAACGCAGCACGTAGCGCTGCGCC
>JBDTIP010000159.1:0-6613 GCA_039936295.1 Gemmatimonadaceae bacterium | reverse complement strand
ATAGGCGAAATGGGACAGGCCAAACGCAATCAATGCGAGTCCGTACAGCACCCTTGCGTTGCGCACGCCGTTTTCGCCCGTGGCGAATCCGAGGCGTCGTCTGTCCCAGTCCGGAGCGAACCAGGCGTAGAGCACCCAAGCTGCAGCGACGAGCACCGCAGTTTCACCCGCGCTTTGATACGAACCTTCCACAAGCGGTGCAAGAACGATGAAGCGCCCTTTAACCAGGAGCAGCCAAAGCATTAGGAACGCAAGCAGCACACGGGCAGCGCCGGCGGACGTACGTCGCCAGAACAGGCCCAGCCCGCACGCGAGCGAGATCACGGCGCAGGCGTACGCCAGAACGTTCCGTGCAGGCAAACTACTCGGCACCCCATCCCATATCGCTGCGAAATCTCCCTTGACTAGGCCGATAACCCCGATCGCGATCATGGCAGCCGCAAAAACCCGACGGCCCACGGCGGGGATGCGAATTGTCCCACCCTCAGTGGCACTGTGGCTCATTGACGTGAATGTGTGCGTGCATCGACACGCCGTACAGCCAGCGGACGTGCCTTTCTTGTCAGCAAGCGAAGCGTGCATGCCTGAGTTGTCAACGTCCCGCCGTTGGCGTGCAGTCGTATATTCACCAGTGTCGCGCCCGGGTGTATCCGGCGCAGCGTCACACCTTCCGAACTAACAGGAGACAGGTCATGGTCACACGATTCCCGCTCGCACTTGCGACAATTGTGAGCGTTGCGCTCGCGCCCGCGGCGTTCGCTCAAGAGCCACCGCCAGCAACCGAAGTCGGCGCAAGTCTGCTCGCACTGGTCAACCTCCCCGCAAAGGGCGGCGCTATGCTCACCGTCACATCGCCCGCATTCAGCTCCCGCGGCGATATTCCGTTCGAGAACACGCAGTATCATGGCAACGTGTTCCCGGGACTCGCCTGGACGGCCGGCCCGTCAGCAACGAAATCCTACGTCGTCATAGTGCAGGACGGCGACGCGATGTCGCGCGGCGCGCCGATCTTCCACTGGAGCATGGTGAACATCCCAGCCTCTATTACGCAACTTCCCGCGGCGATGGCATCGCCGCCGGCTGGGGCCGAGTACGGTCCCAATATCCGTGGCGCAGCGCAGTCGTACATGGGTCCTCGGACGCCCGCCGGCCCCAGGCACCGGTACCATTTTCAGGTCTTCGCTCTCGACACCAGGATCGGCGATCCAGCTCCGGCTGACTACGCAGCGCTATCCGAAGCCATCAAGGGCCACGTCGTCGCGAGCGGAGAGGTTGTCGGGCTTGGCCGGAAGCCGGAAGTCGCTCCGTAGTTTGTATCGAACGGCTGTTCGAAAACGCGTCAGACGGTGAGGGATTGCAGTGCGCGGAGGTTAAGCAGTCCTCCGCGCGCTGCGGCGGGTGATCATCACCCGAAAGTGAACGAGAACGCACGAACTCCGGGATCGAGAAACTCGATCTTGAATGTGTGATCGGATATCGGGCCGCTTTGTCGTATGAGTTGGTAGAGCCGCTGCTCTGTAACGACGCCGTTCCCGTTTTCATCGATGTCGACACCGTGTGAATGAACTGGAACCGCGCCGTCGATGCTGACGCGAAAGCGAATCGGCTTGCCATCCGGTGCGGGGCCTAGAACAAAATGCAGATCGCGCGCATGAAAGCGGAATGCAATCGCTCCAGGCGCGCGATCCAGGCTGCCGCTCTCCGCACTGACCGTCCATTCGCCGGCCAGATCCCACTGATTGAGTGAAAGCGTCCTGGCGGGCGCGTACGTGTGCGGGATGTCTCGTGCGACGCTGCCCGATGCGAAATGTTCTGCTCGAGCGAAACCGATGTACGTCTCGGGCGACTGCACATCGCCGCCGTCGGAGGCAGCCTCGATTCCATTTGCGCGCGGCGTCACAATGCCGCCCGGAACGCCGCTGTTGCCGGCTTCCTTGAGCAGGGTCTGGATGTCGCGCTCCGTGCTCGCGTAGTCGCCCTCGCCAAAGTGGTTGGCTCGCACGCGCCCCTCGGCGTCGACGATATAATCCGCAGGCCAGTACTCGTTGTCAAACGCATTCCATATCGCGAGCTTGCTGTCAACCGCTACCGGATACGTGATGTGAAGATCGTGCACTGCTTGGCGAACGTTGCTCGTGTCGCGCTCGAATGCGAACTCGGGTGAATGCACTCCGATCACCACCAATCCGTGATCGCGGTACTTGTCAGCCCAGGCCTGCACATATGGAAGTGAACGCAGACAGTTGATGCACGAGTATGTCCAGAAGTCGATCAGTACCACCTTGCCACGCAGACTGTCTGCCGTAAGCGGCGGCGAATTGAGCCACGCGGTTGCGCCGGCAAGTGACGGCAGCTGACCTTGAACGGGCAAATTGCTCCCCGCGACAGCATAGGTCTTCTTCGTCTGTGTGGGTCGTGCGACCGCGAGAAGCCGCTCTTCGATACCATTCGTCCCTGCAGCCGAAAGCCGCGTGAGCAACCCGGTGTCCAGTCCAGTCGCAGCGGCGGCGACGCCAAGTAGCACAGCGACTCCGATTGCGCGGCGTATCCACTCTCCTGCGCCGAATGAGCGTTTCATGGCCGCAAACACCCGGCCGCCGGCCAGAAGTGCAACGGCAAGTGAGGTCGCTGCACCGCATGCGTAGGCGAGGAGCAGTATCGTTGTGCTGGCGCTCGCTCCCTGAATTGCCGCGGCGGTCAGGACGAGTCCGAGGATGGGACCGGCGCACGGCGCCCAGAGCAGGCCGACGGCGATCCCTAGGATGAACGACGATGTTACAAGAGCGCCCGCGCCTCGCTCGTTATCCGATTTCTGGGAAAGGCGGCTACCGAACGCAACGATAGGTCTGGTGAAACGCTCCGCGATCGAGGGGACTACCAACGCGATGCCGAACAGTGCGAGCAGAATCATCGCCGCGATTCGTCCGTACTGGTTCGCATGCACGGCCCAGCCGCCGCCGACCGCGGCGAGCGTTGCCACGACTGCGAACGTAACAGCCATGCCGACGAGTAGTGGAAAGCTGCTCCTGGAGAATGGCTGTTCCGAACGCGCGAACACGAACGGCAAGACGGGAAGGATGCACGGGCTCAAGATGGTGAGCACGCCGCCGATGTACGAAACGATGATCAGGAGCATGGCCGAGCGACGCCTCCCGGTGCACGGGTGGTAACGGTGCGTGATCTATATGCTTTCTTTCCGGTCATTAACGGTTGGCAAAAGATACGGTCCAATGTTGTGGAGATGCATCGACAAGAGCGTGACGCCGTTCCGGGTGGCACGTTTTCTATCCTCACTGAGACTCAAGTTAACATGCGACTCAAATCACCCGTTCAGGTGGCCCGCTATCTGGTCATAGCCGCTGTTGTTGCAGGCACTGCTGTCGCCTGCGCTCCGCGCGGCACGGTGTACTATGACTCGGGTTACAACGATCATCACCGTTGGGACCGGCGCGAAGAGATTGCGTACGAACAGTGGGAGGCGGAACGCAACCTCCAGCACGCTCGCTTCGAGCTTCGGGCGGCCGAGCAACAAAACGCATACTGGGCGTGGCGTCACCGTCACCCCAACCAATAATTTGCCTACCGGTTGTTGACTACCTCGCGTCGGTCGCGTCCAAACGCGAGGTAGTACACCGGTATTCCGGCAAGCACTATCGCAAAGACACCCGCGGTCGCCCATCGTCCACCCGGGTCGACGAGCGCGTTGACGAGTATGTAGATCGTTGCCAGGATAAACAGCGCCGGCACAACGGGATATCCGGGTACGCGATACGAAGGATTGTACCCTGGGCGCTTCCTTAATGGGTATACGGAAGCAACAGCAAGCGCGTAGAACGGGACGATTGCGAGCACGAATGTATCGGCCAGCTGTTCGAACGTACGCAGTAGAACGAATGCGACGCCGAGCGCTGCGCAGAGCATGATTGCGACGTAGGGTGTCTTGAAGCGGGGATGAATCGACGCGATCGGGCGGAAGAACAATCCGTCGTCTGCCATTGCGAAGAAGATGCGCGGCGCGGTCAACAGGGACCCGTTGAGCGTGCCGAAGGTCGAAAGGATCACCGCAATACCCACCATCACAACGCCCCAGTTGCCAACAAGCGTCTGAGCGACGTCAGCGGCAATGAGCTTGGAGCTGCCCATTTTGCCTACGGGAACGATCGCCAGATAGGCGAGATTGATTGCGAGATAGATGCCGATTACGGCGAGCGTGCCGCCGATCAGCGCGAGCGGTATATTGCGCCGCGGGTTTTCCACTTCTCCCGCAACAAAGCTCAGGTCAGCCCAGCCATCGTACGCCCACAGTACCGACACGAGCGCAAGCCCAAAAGCGCCGACGCTGAAGCTGCCGGACGGAACCATCGGGGTGAGATGACCGCCGCCGCGCAGCAATGGTCCGATCGTCGCTGCGAGAAGTACGATGAACAGCAGCGCGCCGTATTTCGCAACGGTGGTGAGCTCGAGAACGAGTGCGCTCCATCGAACGCCAATTATGTTCACGACGGCGAGCGCGACGATCGCGACTGCCGCGATGTAGTGCACGTACGCGTCGTAGGGTGCTATGGCCGGATTGTATCCGAACATGCGAAGCCCGTACTCTGCGAAGGTGGTGGCGATCGCCCCGAGTGCAGCAGCACGGATGACGACGAGCTCGGACCACCCGAACAGGAAGCCGCCCAGGCGGCCCCAACCCTCGCGAATAAAGACGTAGACTCCGCCAGTCTCCGGTAGTGCGCTGGCGACCTCGGCAAGCGTGAGCGCGCCGCACAGGGCGAGGACGCCTCCAGCGGTCCATACGACGATCAGCGCGAGGGGGCCTGGTAAACGTGCGGCAATCGAGGCCGGCGACCGGAATATGCCCGAGCCGATGGTGGACCCAATCAGAACCGCGATGGAACTGAAGAGGCCGAGGCGCCTTGGTAGCGTGGATTGTTCTGGCATCGGAGAAATTTGCAATCGGTAACGCCCGGGCGTGACCCCTTTCGTGATTTTACTCACGGGAATCAGCCGCACTCGAACTGGGATTACGTCAGCACCGGCGGGCCTCCCCCCGGGAGGGTTGCTCGCGCGAAAAAAACCGCTTACACGACGTTGACGTGCATGGCTCTACCGGGTCCACGGCGCGGCAGGCATGTTCAATGCAGCGGTTGAGGCTTCGGTAACCGGGGGCAGGCGACATGCGCCGTGGCGATTTGTCGGTTGCGATTTTCGCGGGTGACTGCTTCTGGAGCATGGAGAGGCCATTCGAGAAAGTGCCAGGTGTCGTTTCGACGGTAGTCGGATACGAGGGCGGCGATGAGGGCCACCAGTACAGGACAGCGATTTTGTACCTCACAGACGCGCAGAGACAGGCTGCAGAGAAGTCGCGCGCGGTTGTAGTGGCTCACGATGAGCACGTGCCACCTTTGAACGCGCACACGCAAAGCGCCGGCAGTGGAGGAATCCCATGACGCGACGCATCTGGATGTTGCGGGGCTTACGAATCCGAAATGCGATCGTCTTGCGCCGATTCTTAGCTCCGGCCGCAACGGTCGCGGTGGCCGCCGCGAGCGCAAGTCATACCAGCGCACCCATCGACCGCGGTTCCTTTGTAACGACCCTCGGCCGCGACACTGTCGTTCTGGAGAGCTTCACGCGTACCGCCGCGCGAGTTGATGGTGCCATCGTGGTGCGGGTTCCCGGAACAGTACTCCTGCGGTACACGGTGGAGCTCGCTCCGGACGGTGCGCCAACGCACTCGGTGCTGGATATACAGCCGCTCGGTACTTCGGTCGTGGCCGCGCACACCGTCACAATCGATTTCGTGAACGGTTCAATGGCGGTCGACATGGATTCAGCCGGACACCACACGAAGACGCGCGTCGCGCTGGGCAGAAACGCGGTTGCGCAGCTGATGACCGGTTTCGGCGCGTCGTACGGCCTGTACGTATCGCCCGCGCTTTACGAGACCTACCCGCGGCTGGCGCGCGCCGCCGTGGGCGACACGATTCGGATTACAGCCGTCGATATCGCGAGCGGCAGGGCTGTCAAGCGCGACTTCGTCAGGCGAGCTCGGAACGAGTTTGATGCCGACTATTTTGGCATCGGATTCACGCGCTTCACGCTCGACGCAGCGGGACTGATCGTCGCGGCGAACGCAGCGGAGACGACCGAGCAAACGCGAACCACGCGTACCGGCTTCATTAATGTGCGCGCGGCCGCACAACGCTATGCCGCCGCCGATCACGCCGGCAAGGGCATCGGCACGGCTTCGCCAAGTATGACGGCGAAGGGTATCATAGGCGGCCAGCTTGTCGTGGTCACGTACAGCAGTCCCCGCAGGCGCAACCGGATCATACTCGGCAACGTTGTGCCGTTCGGTCAGGTCTGGCGCACCGGCGCAAACGCCGCGACGCAATTGTTCATCGACACAAGATTGGACATCGGAGGTAAGCCGATTCCCGCGGGAGTCTACAGCCTCTGGACTGTGCCGAAGCCGGATGGCAGGGTGAGCCTGATCATCAACTCGCAGCACGGCCAGTGGGGCACCGACTACGACAAGAGCCGCGATATCGCCGAATTGCCCATGCAGGTGTCGTCGGTATCGTCGCCGCAGGACAACTTCGGGATCGCG
>JBDTIP010000158.1:0-2901 GCA_039936295.1 Gemmatimonadaceae bacterium | reverse complement strand
AAGGTGACCGTGGCGATGCCACTGTCGATTCCTGTCTTGACCGTACCATTCTCCGGCGTCATACGCCGTAGGTTATCCGCTCCAACGGCGCTACGGAAGCCCGGTGCACTAACTGACCATGCGGTAGGCAAATGGATAAGTTTCAGATAGGCAAATTGCCGCGCAAACTGCGGTTCCTTTCCGTATCGGGGTGAAGCCATGCAAACAGTTGACTCAACCGCCAATCAGGCCGGCGAGCAGGAACTCGTCAAGGCGTTCGAGGCGCGTATTGCGGCGGGTGAGACGATCGAGCCCAAGGACTGGATGCCTGAGCGTTACCGTACGCAGCTGATCCGGATGATGTCGCAGCATGCGCACTCCGAGATCGTTGGGATGCTGCCGGAGGGGAACTGGATCACGCGCGCCCCAAGCCTGCGCCGGAAGATGACGCTGCTCGCCAAGGTGCAGGACGAGGCTGGTCACGGGCTGTACATCTACTGCGGCACCGAGACACTCGGTATCGAGCGGGCGGAGCTGCAGGATCAGTTGCTGTCGGGAAAGGCCAAGTATTCCAGCATATTCAACTATCCGACGCTCACGTGGGCAGACATGGGCGTGATTGGCTGGTTCGTTGACGGTGCGGCGATCGTGAACCAGACGGTGCTCGCCAAGGCGTCGTACGGACCGTATGCTCGCGCGATGATTCGAATCTGCAAGGAAGAGAACTTCCACAAGAGGCAGGGCTACGAGATCATAGCAACGCTCGCGCGCGGCACTCCGGCTCAGAAAGCGATGGCACAGGATGCAGTGAACCGTTGGTGGTGGCCGTCGCTCATGATGTTGGGGCCGAGCGACGCCAACTCGCCGAACACTGCAGAGCTGATTCGCTGGCGCGTGAAGCGCAAGACGAACGACGAGCTGCGCCAGCGCTTCATCGACATCACCGTTCCGCAGGCACAGGCGGTGGGTCTCACGCTTCCGGATCCGGATCTCAAGTTGAACGAGGAAACGGGTCACTGGGAATCAGGCCCGATCGACTGGGACGAATTCTGGTCGGTGGTTCGCGGCAACGGTCCGTGCAACAAGGAGCGCCTCGAAGCGCGCCGCGCTGCGCACGACAACGGGAAGTGGGTTCGGGACGCCGCGATGGCTTACGCCGAGAAGAATCGCGCACGCGCTGCCGCGACGCCGGCGGCAGCCTGACGACCATTCCGGGAACCATACGTTGACACACGTTTCGAAAGATGACGCGCACCGCAGCGGCAACGACAGCGGCAACGGTAATGGCGGCGACGCTGATTGGCCGCTCTGGGAAGTGTTCGTTCAGGACAAGCAGGGTGCGCCGCACGAACATTTTGGCAGCGTTCACGCAGTGGATGCGGAATCCGCGCTGCAGAACGCACGCGATGTATACGCGCGACGCGGTGAGGTGATCAGCATATGGGTAGTGCCGTCCAACGCAATTACCGCATCGCAGCCTGATGATCGCGGGCCGTTCTTCGATCCAAGTAACGACAAGATCTATCGTTATCCGCAGTTCTATCATGTGCCGCGCGGACTCAAGGGATTCTGAGACCCGTCTGATGGAATCCAGCATAAGCTCCGGCGCAGACTCCGGCGCAGACTCCGGCACAGACCCCGGCACGAATTCTGGCGCGACGAGCGACGGCAGTCAGCTCGATATTGCCGCGTTGCCTACCGCGGACCGCGCTGCGTTATTCGAGTTCCTTCAGCGAATCGGGGACGATCGCCTCGTGCTGGGGCATCGGCTTTCCGAGTGGTGCGGGCATGCGCCGATTCTCGAGGAGGACATCGCGCTTGGTAACATCGCGCTGGATCTGCTCGGGCAAGCGACGCGCGCACTGGAGCTCGCGGGCGAGGCCGAGAATGCGGGACGGAGCGCAGACGCTCTGGCGTATTTTCGCGAGGCGATCGACTTCAGGAACCTGCAGCTCGTCGAGTTGCCGCCGGGCGATTTCGGTTACACGATCACGCGGCAGTTCTTCTTTGATGCGTTCAGCATCCATTTCATGGACGCGTTGCAGAACAGCACGCACGCGGAGCTTGCCGCACTTGCCGTGAAGGCCACCAAGGAAGAGCGCTATCATCTGCGCCACAGCAGCGAGTGGATGATCAAGCTGGGTCAGGGGACCGAAGAGAGTCATGCGCGCGTTCAACGATCGGTGAACGAGCTCTGGCGCTTCGTCGGCGAGATGTTCAAGGTGGACGAAGTCGACCGGCGCATGGCGCAGCTTGGGATCGCGCCACTCGCGAGCGACTTCAGAGCGCGCTGGGACAGCGTTGTGAGTGACGTGCTTGCACGCGCTGAGCTGGATCATCCGCAAGACGAGTTCTTCGCGCGCGGCGGCCGTGTGGGTCACCACACGGAGTACCTCGGTCACATGCTGGCGGAGATGCAGATTGTAGCGCGGTCGCATCCGGGCGTGGAATGGTAGCGCTCGCGGATTCCGTTCTCGATCTCCTTCGCGAGGTGAAGGATCCAGAGCTTCCGATGGTGGATGTGGTGGAGCTCGGAATAGTGCGCGACGTACGTGTCACCGACGACGGGGTGCGCGTTGACATCACACCGACGTACACGGCGTGTCCTGCCATCAGCATGATCAAGGACGACATCGTCGACATGTTGACGACGCACGGCTTTCCGAACGTGACTGTTCGTACCGTGTATTCTCCAGCCTGGACGACCGACTGGATGGGGGAGGAAGCAAAGGAGAAGCTTCGCGCAGCCGGAATCGCACCACCGGGACGAGTGGACGAGCAGCCGCTGGTAATGCTGCACCGCGCACCGCGCGTGGTGGCATGCCCTTACTGCGGCTCATCAGATTCCGAAGAGCGCAGCGAGTTCGGATCCACGGCATGCAAGTCAATACATTACTGCAACAACTGCCATCAGCCGTTCGA